>SCVR01000422.1 GCA_004296805.1 Dehalococcoidia bacterium | reverse complement strand
GAAGGAGTGCAAACCAGATGGAGAAGAGAGCACTCAAATCGATCTGAGCTGGTCCGGTCGCGTTTTTGATACCTCTCACTGCACTCCAAAAAATGAGGCCGATAAGAAATAGGTAGGGGAGGATGACGAGGAGGCCGCCGGTGGCCAATAAGTGAAGAATTACATTGTGTGCGTTGTCCGTCCCCTGACCCTGGACCACTTGCACCTGCGGGGCATAAATCGGGTAATTCTCCCCGAACCGCTCGATGCCAACACCGGCGATGGGATTGGCTTTGAACATACTTAAAGCCGCGCTCCAATAATCTTGACGGTTCTTGATTGATGTGCGATAGACGAGGGAGGCAATGGGTCCCTTATTTAAAAGACCGATAAATACGAGGATGCCTCCAAGAACCGCAGCAATCAACGCGATCATCCCGAACTTTTTTTGAACCTGCCAGAGTTTCACTAAAACAAGAATGGTGGCACCAATTGCGAATACGAGTAAACCTTGAAAGGAGCCACCTCGCTTCACGATAAATATTTCAAGCAGTAGCAGAACAACCCCCGGAACCCGAAGACGGAGATTCTCTTCAACTAATAGAAACCAGACTGTGGCAATCGCGCAGATACCGACAAGCGCGGAGAAGAAATCGGGATTGCCGAGAGTGCCTATAACCGCGTTGTAGTAGAGGTTCCATTTGAATGGGTCGTTACCAGTAGTCTGCAACAGGCCATAGAAGGTGGAGAGTGCACCAACGAGAAGCAATGTTGAGCGCAATTGATGGAGATTCTTCAAGTCAAAAGTGAGCATTGCCGCATAGGCGAGTATCACAAGGGCGAGGTAGGTGAGCGCACCGTTATTGCGATGAGCCGCGCCAATGAATGCCGTGTACCGAACATCGGAGAGCGCAGCAGAAGCCAGTAGTCCAATCGCAAATGCTAAGAGTGCCCACTCTCCAAGCGAAAAAGTCTTTGACCGTTGATAGAAGAAAGAAGAGGCGATCGTGCCGAAGATCCAGGCCGTAAAGAGCACGAGAAGAAACATTTTCGGGATATTCACCGGATCATCTATAGGAAACCAGAATGCAAAAGTGACGGCGGCCCCGGCAATAAGGAGTAAGCGCCTCAACTTGTTGCCCTGTTCTTGCGGTAATGAAATCAAAGGTTAAGCCTCCTTCTCCTCAACTGCCTTTTGGACTCCTGGAGTGGACTCTAACAATCAAAAGAAGATTTTCCTCCCAATCGCGCGGTGAAAACTTTAGAAAGCCGAAACCCGACCCCTACCGAAGCAGGAGCCGGGTTTCGGTTCTAGTTAGTTAAGTACTAACCCGAGGAAGGTCCTCGATTTAGGCCTTTGTCTTCTTGATGATTCGGACGAGCAAGTTTGACAATGAAGTCAACTGTGCACGTACTGAAGCAAGCAAGGTGTCGACACGGAGACCAAGAGCAACAACTGCGGCAGTTGCGGCATCAGCGGACTCTTGGGCAGCTACTGCAGCAGCAGTTGCTTCCTGAGCGGCTGTGGTAGCAGCATCTGCAGCATCAGCTGCGTAGTTAGCTGCATCAGTTGCGGCGTTAGCTGCATCAGTTGCGGCATCGGAACCTGGATTTGTTACATCGAAGCTCACGGTGACAGTGCCCTTTGTGGTGCTGTCAGTCGAAGCGCCTTCAGTACCAGTTAATGTAACTGATGCTGTTGCAACAGGAGCGTAAACGGTGTAAGTCGCTACGCCTCCAGCAAATACAACTGAAGCCCCTGGAAGGGTTCCGGTAAGTGCGATGTTACTGGTGACACCAGTTGAAGAGAACGTTGTCGCATATGTGCCGTCTCCAACAGCAGTTCCGTCAGAACCCTTTGCAGAGACAGTAAGTGTGACTTTCTCGCCTGCTGCGTACGTCGTCTTATCAGTTGACATAGTTAGCGTTCCGATGGTGGTCTTTCCAACAGTGACCGTGAAGGTTGTGGAGATTGTTGGTGAAGTGGCTGCATTTCCAATTGTGATCACGGATGTTCCAACTGCAACACCAGTAACAATTACGTTAGTACCGCTGATTGCAACTGTTGCGACCGCAGGGGTAGCACTTGTTGCGTAGTAGGTGCCGACTGAAGCAGCAACTCCAGCAGCATCCTTGCCAGTGATAGCTACAGTGTCGGTTGAACCGATACCAATAACTGTCTTAACAGGTGTTGCTGTGAAGGATGCTAGATCTCCAGAGAAGGTAACTGTCTCAGTAGAGATGATGGTTGTTCCGATTGCGACTGTGATGGTCGCAACGCCTGAGGTTCCATCAGAGAAAACGCCAATGGCGTTCTGTCCAGCGATACCTGTGAGTGCGCGGCCTGTTGCAGTCTGAGCAGCAGCATTACCAACGGTACTGATCCCAAGACTTCCTGGACCAGCGATGGAAACAGAAAGAATTGAAGTAGATGTTAGATCAGTTAGAGCCGCATTCTTAGGTGTTACCACGATCGTAGCTGCTTGAGCTGTCGAGTTAATCGCCTTTGATGCGACAACAGTTGCATCAGAAGTGGCTGAAGTTGCTTCGCCAGCGTTCAGGAACGATGTTGAATCAGCTGCAGTAGCTGCGCCAACTGCTGCAACGGTTACAGTCCACGTGACTGCGACTGCGTTCAAGGTTCCGCCACCAGCAATAATTGCTGGGGTGAACTTGATTACGTAGGTACCCGCAACAGTTGGAGTCAATGTTGCTGTTGTGTAGCCAGTAGTGTAGGTAAGAGCGGCGGCGTTAGCGTTACTTGATGAGATCAAGTTAGATCCACTAATTACTGGCGTGGTATTAACGCTTGTTCCACCACCAGCGGTAAGCACGGGAAGTGCAACCGAAGTAGCTGGTGAACTTACAACAGAGGCAGTAACTGACAATGAGTCAGCACTTGTGCCGATGAATGATTGGTTGAGAACTACTGTTGTAGCAACACCAACGGTCGTACTTGAACTCGCGACAGACGCCGTTAAGGTGTCAGCCTGCGAGATAGCAGACGATGGCGCTACAGACAATAGACCGAAGCCCATTGCAGCAACAGCTACAAGCGCTACGCGCTTGATTGTTGTCTTTGTAGACATTTGTGTCCTTTCGATTGTCGCTACTGAGACGTTCTCAATAGCGGCGTTTCGATGCATCGCACGTGCTGATGCATCAAATCCCCCACCGTGTATCCGGACTCGGCGGGGAAAACTAGAAGGCAGGGAGATCATTAGGCCGTCCCTCCCTTTCCTGATTCAGTAACTTGGATGGCTTGGGCAAGGATCTGGGTCTTGCCGGCAGTGAGAAGAAGGCGCGCTGTAATGCTCTTCGGGGCTGCAGAGAGATCATATCCTTTTCCGCCTGTCGCCAGAAGGAAATCCGACTTCACTGCAGAATCAATGACCATTGTCACAGTCATGAGGTACTGGCCGTTGGCCAAGCGCTCAGTATAAGTAGTACTGGACGCTATTTTTAGAGAGGTCCAACTCCCATTGATACCTGCGGCGGGGGCCGCTGAATAACTGGTGCCAGTCCCATCGACGGTAATCGACTGTGCGAGGAGAATATTTGGGCCGTCGCTAAGGGTCATTGCCTGATTGCTCAGAATAATTCCGGCGTCAGTGAGCGTTGGTGCATCCTTGCCGACAAAGAGGCTGCCAATCTGACCCAGTGAATCGGTGACGGTAAATCCTGTAGGAACCCCATCTT
>SCVR01000041.1 GCA_004296805.1 Dehalococcoidia bacterium | reverse complement strand
AGTTCGTCGCGCGTCCAGAACCCTCCGGGATCGGCATCGCCGGGTGCATCGCCGGGCAGCAGGCTGAGAGCGTTCGGCGTGTTCAGGACGAAGGAGTCCCATCGCTGGGAGCGCCATGACTCGCCGATGTAGCCACGTTCGAGGACGGTGTGCGACAGGCCTCGTTGTGTGAGCCAGTAACTCGTGGACAGGCCGCCCTGTCCCGCTCCGATCACAACGACATCGAGCATGCGTGCCTCCGGACACGAGCATATGCGGCACGTACGAGGGCGGTAAGTGCCGCCCCCGGTGCAGGCCCCTAGAATCGGATGGTCGGATCGCGGGAGGAGCGGCCGTGACACCGGACGGGTTCCCAGTCGTCGGCATCGTCGGTGCGGGACAACTCGCGCGCATGACCTATCAGGCCGCGATTGCCCTCGGCGTTGGCGTGCGTGTCCTCGCGGAACGCCCCGACGAGTCTGCTGCACGCGTCTGCCCCCTCGTCGACATCGGCTCCCCCGACTCCCGTGCCGACCTCGAAGCGTTCGCGGCGCGATGCGATGTGGTCACGCTTGATCACGAACTGGTGAACGACGAGGCGTTGGCCGCGATCGAGTCGGCCGGAGGGCTCGTCCGGCCGGGGGCGCACGCGTTGCGGTACGCGAAGGACAAACTGCACCAGCGCACCCAGTTCGCACAGGCCGGACTCCCGGTCCCCCCGTTCGCCGAGGTGCACTCGGCCGCGGACATCGACGGGTTCGCGGCGAAGCATGGCTGGCCGGTGGTCGTGAAGGCTCAGCGCGGCGGGTATGACGGCCGCGGTGTCTGGATCGTCGACGGCTCGGATACGGCGGTCGCCATCGTGCGCGACGCGCAGGCGAGGGGGACGGCTCTGCTGGTGGAGGCGTTCGTTCCCATCGAGCGTGAACTCGCCGTCCTCGTGGCACGTCGTCCCGGCGGGGAGTGCGTGGTGTACCCCGTGGTAGAGACGGTGCAACGTGACGGCATCTGCCACGAAGTGATCGCGCCGGCCGCGGTCTCCCCTGAGGTGGCGGACGAGGCGCGCCGCATCGGGTTGCGGATCGCGGAACTCACTGGCGTTGTAGGCATCTTCGCGACGGAGCTGTTCCTGACAAAGGGGCATCTGGTGATCAACGAGATTGCGACTCGCCCGCACAACTCCGGCCACTTCAGCATGGACGCCTGTGCCACCTCGCAGTTCGAGAACCACCTGCGCGCAGTCCTCGATTGGCCGCTGGGGCCGACTGACCTGCTGACGCCGAGCGTGGTGATGGCGAACCTGCTGGGTGAGGACCACGACAGCTTGGCGCCGCGGATTCCCACGGCGGTTGCGCTGCCCGGTGGCGTGCATCCCCACCTCTACGGCAAGGAAGTTCGGCCGGGCCGCAAGGTCGGGCATGTAAACGCCTGGGGCGTTGACGCTGAAGAGACCCGCGCTCGCGCCGTGCAGGCGGCGGCGTTGCTAACTGGCCGCACCGTGGGGGCAGCACCTGGGAGGACGTCATGACACCAGCCACCGCCCCGCTCGTCGGGATCATCATGGGAAGCGACTCGGACCTTCCCACGATGCGTGCCGCCGCGGACGCGTTGACCGAGTACGGCGTGCCACACGAAGTGCGGGTGGTCTCGGCACATCGGACGCCGCTCGGGATGGTGGAGTACGCGCAGGCGGCCGCCGGACGAGGGTTGAAGGTCATCATTGCTGGCGCCGGCGGCGCGGCACATCTGCCGGGCATGACGGCATCGTTGACCACGCTCCCGGTGATCGGGGTGCCCGTTCCGCTGGGGACCCTCGATGGGCTCGACTCGTTGCTGTCGATCGTGCAGATGCCGGCGGGCATCCCCGTCGCCACGGTCGCGATCGGGAACGCGCGGAACGCGGGCCTGCTTGCCGTGCGGATCCTTAGCGCCAGCGACCCTTCGTTGGCGGCGAAGATCGCTGCGGCCCAGGCCGCGCTCGCCGAGGTGGTCGCGGAGAAGGACGCCCGTGTCCAGGCCGAATTCTCGGACTGAGCGTGCTACTGGAGGTGTGCGATGACGTCACCAGTCGGGGGCAACGAGCCGCAGCCCAACAAGCTCTGCATCACCATCGTGCCGGACGCTGACGGCGATCGGCTGATTGCGGCACTCGGGAAGCTCGGTGTCGGCTCCACGCGTGTCGGGTCGTCAGGCGGGTTCCTGCGACGCGGATCCGTCACCGTGTTCAGTGCACTCCACGAGTCACGTGTGCCGGAGCTCACGGCTCTGCTGCACCGCGAGTTCCCCGAGGTCGTCGAACCGATGTCCCTCGCCAGTCTGCCGTTCATGGACGAGATCGAGATGCCGAGTGCCACGGTGGTGGACGTACGCGTCGGCGGGGCGGTGCTGTTTGTGGTGCCGATGGACCGGATGGAGCGGGTCTGACCGTCTCTGCCGGGCACCGCGCCTACCACTGGTAGTTTTGGAAGACCCAATCGAGGAGTGCGACGGCGCTGTCCTCGCGGTTCGGGTCATCGAGGAGCGCGACGAAGACGCGATGGCCGTTCCGCATCGCAGAGACCACCATCGTGCGTCCCGCTTCTTCGGTGAAGCCCGTCTTGACGCCGTCCACTCCGGGATACCGCTGCAACAGCGAGTTCGTGTTGTAGAGGGCCAGGCCTCGTGAGCCGGCGGTGATCCGCTGGGGCGTGCCGACCACCTCACGGAACAGCGGGAGTGTCATCCCGTAGCGCGCCATCATGGCTAGGTCGTAGGCCGTGCTCTTGTGCTGTGCGGAGCCGAGGCCGTGCGGGTCGGTGAAGAACGTGCCATTCAGGCCCAGCCGTTTCACCATGGTGTTCATCTGCTTCACGAAGGCTAGCTCGGATCCGGCCTCGTACTTCGCGATGGCGACCGCTGCGTCGTTGCCGGACGGGAGCATCAACCCGTACAGCAGGTCGCGCACGCTGTAACACTCGCCGGGCCGCAACCCCATGATGCTGCTGCCGTTCGTCGCAGCCATTCGAGGCCCGTCCACGTCGACGGTGACACCGGCAGCGGCCTCGGTGCCCTCAACGGCGAGGATCGCCGTGGCGATCTTCGTGAGGCTGGCGGGCGGCCGTGGTGTATTCGCGTTCTTATCGAAGAGCAGCGCACCCGATTCGCCATCGATCACCGCGACTGAAGAGGCGGTGACTTGCGGAGCAGGCTTTAGTCCGATCTTGCGGGGTGCCTGCGTTGCCGTGGGGGCGGCAGCGGCCTGGATCGTGGTGGGGACGTCAACGGTGGCCTGGGTGCCGGTGGACGCGCACAGCAACATCAGCGCGGTGCCGGCCGGAATACGGCCTCCGGCGAACGTCGATTGCCACTCGGCATTCACGAAGTCGGGGACCCCGATGAGGTACGGCACGAGGCCACCGCCCCCGGGGCGGTTCGCGTAGATCGCGGTGATGCGACACCCCTGCGCCTCAGTGGCCGTGTTGAGCGCGTTCATCGTGCCGCCACCCCAGAGCGCGAGGTTGACACCGTTCGGCGACAAAGTGGTGTTCAAGCCCGGTTTGATCGGTGCGACCGCACTGACGCAGGCGGCGGTGCCGAGGGATCCGGTCGAGACCGAAGAGCCGGGGGAGGGGCTCGTCGGCGTGGGCGTGGAGCCTGCTGGTGCCAGGTATGCGTCCGCGACCCAGCCCGTGACTCCGCTGGCGGTGACAAACTGCCAGCGGTATCCGTCGGCATCTCGAGTGAGGGGGAGGACCAGGGCCGTACTGCCGCTGGGTACGCAGGCGAGCGGGGTCCCTGTCAGGCTGGCGTCTGGGCGGACACGCAGGCAGTCCCCATCCGCCTGGACCACTGCGGTTGAACCCGGCGGGAGCGGATCGCGGGCTGCGGCGATGATCCCGCTCTGGTTGCTGTCTGGCCCGGTGGCCTCGACGGACAGGAGTGGCGTGACGAGTCCCAGACAGACGCCCACGAGGAGCACCAGGGCGGTGCGGTGCAGGAGTCGGAAGGAGGGACGGACAAGCCCAAGCATCGCGCGCGCGCGGCGCGGCGACGTGCGGGTCACATCGAGGTTCTCGGCGCGTTGCACAGCGCGGACTCCGGCCCCACCCGCCTGACGCGCAGAATAGACCGTGTGGAGGGCCGGGAGAAGGCCTGATCGGCGCGGCGACAAATCGTGCTCACACGAAGAGGCCCGCCATGTGGCGGGCCTCTTCTCGGGCCTGGGTTGCTCGCCGTTAGCGCCGGGGTCCCTCGAACACACAGGTGAACGTCACGCCCTTCACCGTGGACACGCGGTGGTGGACTCCACCGGGGATGACGTACCGCGCTCCGGCCACCAGTGGGTGTCCCCCATCGTGGTCGAGGTAGAGGGTGCCTTCGCCGGCGTTGCAGAGGTACACCTCTGGCCACGGGTGAGCGTGCCCCTTGGTGCTCTGGTCCGGGTGAAGCACCGTCTCGGAGATCGTGGTGTCGCCGAGGGCCATGTCACGGATGAGGTAGCGATGGTCGTCTGCCATCGTTCGCCATTCGAGTTGGGTCAGTGTGGTCACGGGCGGGCCTCCAACACCACTGGCGCAAGGACTTCGAGGCGCGAGACCGGGGCAACGTCATGCGGGGCGGCCACCAGGTGGTGTGCCGCCTCGGCTTCCGCCGCGGCCTCGTGGGCGAGCATCTCGCGGGTGCCCTTTTCGGCGACCTTGTAGATGAGCCCCTTGCCCATCGCGAGGCGCCACTGGGCGTGCAGGGCGGGCATGCTCGCCCAGAAGAAGGTGATGACCCCCATAGCGGGCCACATCACGTACTGGCGCAGCAGGCCCCAGCCCGTGACCCAGTCAGGGCGGGGTGGGCGGGTGCGGGTTTCGAAGATGATGAGTGAGATCAGCGGCAGCAGGCAGATCGCGATCAGCAGGCCGTTGAAGTTCAGCCACATGTGCGGCTCAACGATGCCGGTCTTGTCGAACGCCATCCACTGCTCCACGTGGACGATGTTCTCCGGGTGCCACCCCGGGCCGGGGATACTGAACGCCTTGTGCGTCCACCACAGCGGCATCGATGCGCCGAAGGTACCGGACATCTTCGCCGGGACGAGGATGCCGAGTGTGACGATGTACCACTGCGCCACCCAGAAGACGTGCGTCTTCGTGAGCGCCGAGGTCAGCAGGATGCGCTTCCCAATCGACAGCGGCCCGCGGCGGAACGAGGCGTTCCACGCGTAGGTGATGTCGCTCGCGCCCCAGGCGTGGCGCTTCGCCTGCTCGTAGTGAGCGGTGAGCGTCTTGAACGTGCCTCCTGGGGCGAGGACGCAGTCGTTCCCGACCGGGACAAAGATCGGCTCGACGTGGACGCGGTCGCCGAGGCTGAAGCAGGCCTTCAGGTAGACGTGCCAGTCCTCCGGGATCACCTCTTCGTCCCAGTAGTCGATCTCGTGGAGCATCGACCACGAGAGGGAGTAGCAGGAAGTGGGGAACTTCACCGAGAACGGGAGGATGAGGTTCGCCGTGCGGTTGATGCCGGAGAGGCCGTCCGGGATCCGCAGCGCAGCGGGGATGTCCCAGATGTTGTTGGAGTTGAAGATCGTGGGCTGCCAGAACGTCCGGTAGCGGTCCCGGGCGGTGAGGAACATGTAGTTCAGCGCCACGAACTGCCGGGGGTGGAAGACCGCGTCCGCGTCACACGAAGTGATGGTGTACCGGTTCAGGTCGTCGTGGGCGTCCTGGATCAGCCGGCTGTAGGCCTCGCGCGCGGCCCACGCCTCGTTCGAGCCCTTACCAGCCAGCTCGCCCGGCAGGTTGGCCGGGTGGAACGTCGCGAACATGTTCGCGAAGGCGCCCTGGAACTGGGTGATCAGGCGGTCGGCCTTGCCGGGCGCCTCGGCCTCGCGGGCCTCCATCGCCAGCACCACCACCACCTGCGACGCGTTTGCCTGCGTCGCGAGGGAGCGGAGGGTTCGCGCGAGGCCCTCCTCGTGCTCCTTGTAGTTCGGCACGATCACCAGGTGACGCGGCCAGTCCCAGGCCTGCACGTCGGTGCGGCTGCCAGCCCAGGCTGAGTACTTGCTCTGCCAGTCCGTCGCGGTCCACTCGCGGATCCGGCGAAGGCCCACGAAGACGGCCACGCCTACCGAGTAGGAGCGGATGAGCCAGTAGATGAAGAAGACGGTCAACGAGAGGGCGAGGATCGCCGCGGTCGTGTGCGTCCACGGCGCCCAGAAGATCGAGGACGCCATGCCGATCGAGAGGGTGAGCGGGATCGCGTCACCCACCCGCCACCAGAATCGGGTGGCGGGTCCTAGAGGTGGAGTCGTGGTCTGAGAGCCACTGCGCGCGCGCAGTCGCGCGCCCGTGGCGGTGAGGCTAATCAATGGCGGAACCCTCTCCGGGGTTCCTCCTTACGCCGACGAGGTGAGCTGACGGGCTACGGGTGGAGGTTCCCGCACTGCCGTCCCCGGTTTCCCGGCTTCGGCCGTTACGCCCCAGTTGGTTGGTTCCCCCGTACTCAAGTCGCCCGTGCGTCCCGAGTTTTGGCGTCTGCTTCGGACTCTGCGGTGGATCGTCCCCGTTTGGGGGCGGCAACGCAATACCCCTGTCCGAAATGATTGAACATCTGATCGGGACAGGGTCTCTGGAAGGTGCTCTCCGAATCTGGCCCCCGGCCTGTGCGACAGTACGTCTGTTATCGGATCCCTGTGTCGAATCTGATATCGAGGTCGATCCAGGTACCGGGCTTCCACCCTGAACGGCTGCGCCGAGGTCCACGGCAAACGTCCTCCCCCGCCGTCTGACCCAATCACGTAGGTGCCGGCTGGCAGCGGTAAGGCGAATACGCCATCCACGCTCGACATCACCCGTGTGATGAGGCGCCCCGTGGCATCTCGGACCGCGAGGTCGGCCGAGTAGGGACGATCGGGACACGGCTGGTCGAGGCGGATCACGGGACACATGGGTCCGAGTGTTACCTTGCCGCGCACTCCCGAGAGCGATTGAGGTGCCTCGTCAGTCCGTGAGGCCACGCGGAGGCGCAGTGCGTACTCAATCGCAGATGGCGAGGTCGTGTAGCGAAGCGGCTCGATGTCCACTCCTTCGATCGGGAGATCACCGATGAGACCTGCCGACCCACCGCTCGGTCCGAGGGTGAGGGTGAGCGCGGCGACCCGCCCATCCTGATGCTCACCGAGCAGGCGGACGACCACTCGGCCTGCCCAGATGCACTGGGCGTCCGCCGGGCACCGGCTGTCCTCCAATACCTGCGCGAACCGGATCGTCCAGCCGGTGCCGGCCACTTCCACGCGTTCGCCGAGGCTCAGGACGACCAGTTGTTCTGGCTGGACCAGAGCTCGGACGTTCCGCGAGGTCGCGGGCACTGGGGTATCCGAGGGCGGTCCTGCTGGGACGAGGACTTCTCCGGTGAGTGACGGTGCCATCTCGACCAGGTCCAGAATCGACCGCGCGATCACCGAGGGATTCGCCGTTGAGGTGTACTCGCGACTGACCTGCGGGGGCGCAGAGTCGGGCGAGCACGCACCCGCCAGGAGTGCGATGGCTGCCGCCCCGAGGAGCCCCCAGCGAATCAGGGGAGGCGTTCTCAGCGTGTCTGTCCGTGCCGTCATGTGAGGTAAACGAGGACAATCTCCCAGATGTTGCGCGGCGGGTAATGTGAAGTCTGACGAGATTCGGGAGGGCGTTCACAATGTGGATCGCATTCCGCGTAGTCGCCCTCATCCTGCTTGCGGCGACGGCACCTCGATGGTGGCACTCATTGCGTGGGCTTCCGCATGCGCTGATCCACCGACACTGGAGCGCCATCTTCGACCGGGTGCTGGGGCTGGTGCTGGTGCTGTTCCTAGCGATGCAGGTGGTGCCGTTCGGCTGGCGACACTCCAACCCGCCGGTCGTGGCCGAGCCGGCCTGGGACAGCCCGCAGACACGCGAACTCTTTGTCCGTGCCTGTGCGGACTGCCACAGCAACGAGACGAAGTGGCTTTGGTTCACCAACATCGCGCCCGGCTCGTGGCTCGTGGCGAACGACGTATACGGCGGGCGCAACGAGATGAACGTGAGCGAATGGGTCACCAACAACTCGCAGAACGCGAAGCGGGCGCGCGAAGCCGGCGAGGTGGTGCGTGACGGATCGATGCCGCCCTTGCAGTTCCTGCTGATCCACCCCGAGGCGCGCCTCACCGACGCCGAAAAGGCAGACCTGGCGAAGGGCCTCGAGGCTTCGCTGGCGAAGTAGGACCGCGGGCTAGGTCTTCACGATCACGAGCGTGCCGTTGAGGCCTGCTGGGAACGCCGAGTTGAAGTCCGCGTTCACGAACGGCGGGGCTCCGACGACGGACGTCAGCATCTTGCCGCCGATCGCCGCCGACACGGTGATGACCTTCGCGGCACCTGCGGCCGTATTCAACTGGGCCACCGTCCCTGTGAACGACACGATCGAGACGCCCGCGGCTGCGATGGCGCCGCCCGCGAACCCGCCTGCACCGGCTGCGGGAGGCGTGGTCACTGGCGGACGAGTTGGGTTCTGCATCTCGATAGCCGCCGCCGCCACCGCCGGGCTTGCCGTCATCCCGGCGATCCCGGCGATCATGTCGGCGAGCGCTGCGACCTGGAGGCTCTCCGTGGTCGACATCCTCATGGCGCCCACAGTGAACGTGCCGTTCCCGCTGTAAGTGCCGTCGATGCTGAACGGCCCACGCGCGCTATTCGTGGCCACACCGTCCCACTGGCCGCTGGCGAACACGCTTGAAGCCGCGAGGTCATAGGTTCCCCCGCCGCGATGGGACCCCGAGGCCTGCCCGCCGGTGTTGACGACCCACTGACCCGAGCTGGCGTACGTGCCAGCGGAGAACGTGCCACTGGCGGTAAAGGTCCCGGACACCACGAACGGCTTCACGTCTGGCGCACTCACCGTGGCTGTGAAGGGGCCGCTCGCCTGGTAGCCACCGCTCGGCGTCTCGACGCTGGCGATGGAGACGCTCACCGCCGCAGTGAAGGTGACGCTCGCCTGATAGGTCCCTGCTCGGTCCCAGAAGTCCTTGCTGGGCTCGGTCACGTGGGCGACGTAGTTGCCGCCCAGGGAGATGGATCCGGGTACTTGAAGGGTCGGCGTCAGATCCGGCACCTGGGCGCTGGCACTCGTCACGGTGAAGGCAGTGACGAAGGTCAGGAACACCACCGCGACGGCCAGCGGCCTCGGAGCGAACATCCGCCACCTGCTTCTTGAAGCCGAGAAGACCCTGTAGACATGGTGCGCCGGGAGGGATTCGAACCCCCGACCGATAGTTCCGAAGACTATTGCTCTATCCCCTGAGCTACCGGCGCATCGTGATCAGTTTAGCCGCCTGCCCGTTACGTATCATCGAGGGCGTGGCAACCACTCCAGAGTTCCCGCCGGAGGCTCGAGCGGCGTTCCGCGCTGCGATGGACCTGCACGCCGCGGGGGAGATTGATGCGGCGCTGGCGGCAGCGGAAGCGCTCCTGGGGCGGTGGCCAGACTTTGGTGAGGCGCTGTCGTACCTGGGGCAAACACTGGTGACCCGAAAGCGGCGCTTTGCCGATGGGTTGGCCGTTCTCGACCGGGCGGTGGCGGCGTCGCCAGCCGATCCGTACGTCCTGTACTCCGCTGGTTGGTGCACCGAGTTCGTCGCGGAGGAGCTGCGGAGGCCGAAGCGCGCGCATCAGCCTGTCGAGGGTGACGCGACGCGGTACTACGCCGCGGCCAAGGCGCTCTTCCTCGCCGCCCTTGCACTCGACCCGGATGAGAAACTACGAGGAGACGTTGAGGACATGCTCAGCGCCATCAGCAACGCCACGGGCGAGCCGTGGGACGAGGGGTTGATCGAACGTGCCGCACCTCGACCTCGCTGACGGCTTCCGCTTCTACTACGAGACGCACGGCCCCCGACCGTCAGAGACCTCGCGCACGCCGATCCTGTTCGCGCACGGGGCAGGTGGAAACGCGATGTCCTGGTGGCAGCAGGTGCCGGCGTTTGCGGATGCATATCCCATCATCACGTTCGACCATCGGGCCTTTGGCCGCTCGGCCGACATCGAGGACGGGCCGGGGCGGATCGCGTTCGGGCCGGATATCCGCGCGCTGCTCGATCACCTCGGGATCCCGCGGGTGCACTTTGTGGCCCACTCGATGGGCGGACGGAGCGCGTTCGGCCTGCTGGCACGCGAACCGGAGCGATTCGTCTCGCTGGTGTTCTCGGGTACGAACGCGGGCTGTGTCGACGACCGGTATCGCGCGTTGAAGGCGCAGTACGAGTCCGACGGCACGCTGGAGGGCACGCTGCTCCGACGCGCCCTGAAGGACGGGTTTGCCGCCGAGGATCCGGCGATGGCCTACCTCTACGCACGTGTGCGGGGCCTGAACCCGAAGCGAGAGAAGGACTTTCTCGCTCCGACGGGGCGGATGGTGAACTACCGGGGCTCGACGGCATCGAGGCTGGTGGAGAGCGGCTTGCCGATCCTCTGGATCGTGGGTGACCGCGACCGGGTGATCCCGCCCGACCTCATCCGGATCTCGCACGACCTGACCCCGGGTTCGCGCTTCCACCTGGTCGAGGACGCGGGCCACTCGACGTACTTCGAACGCCCGGACGCCTGGAACGCTCCCGTGCGCGCCTTCCTCGACGAGGTCGAAGCGCTTCGCGCCTAGCTCATCGTCAGACCGACCGTTTCTGTGGGACAACTCCTCACATCTGATCCGCAACTGGGACGAACACCGGCAGCTTGCTGCCGTTGTATCTCCTGAAGTGGGTGGCGGCCCGAGAGGAGTTCGGGCAAATGAGTCCACAGGTAGCATGGCAGAAGGCGCGGCACACGCGGATCCAAACACTGGGGCTGTTCGCAGCCATAGGCCTTATCGCCGGTGCGTTCGCCGTACCCGTGATGGCGCAGCAGGCACAGAATCAGGCGCCCGTCGCGCAACCTGACACGGTGACGACGGCCGAGGAGACAGCGATCACGGTCGCTGTCCTCACGAACGACTCGGATCCTGACGGTGGGACGCTGACGGTCAGCGGCATCGTGAATCCGACACACGGCACGGCGGTGGTCAATGCGGGGGCATCGATCACCTACACGCCGGCGTTGAACTACGCGGGCACAGACACACTGACGTACACCCTGAGCGATGGCCAGGGCGGCACGGCTACGGGGACGGTGATCATCACCGTGACCCCGATCAACGACCCGCCCGTGGGCGTGGGCGACACGGCGACGTCGGGCGCCGGGGCGACCACGATTGCGGTGCTGACCAATGACACCGACGTCGACGGTGACACCCTGACGGTCGCCTCGGTGACCCAGGGCGCGCACGGGACGGTCGTTGCCTCCACCGGCGGCATCGTGGTCTACACCCCCGCCACGGGGTACACGGGCAGCGACGTGTTCTCGTACACGGTGAGCGACGGGCATGGCGGCACGGCGACGGCGTCTGTGACAGTGACGGTCACCACTGCTCCGGCCGTGAACCGAGCGCCGATCGCGGTGAACGACACGGCCACGGTCACGAAGGACACGAGTGCGGCGATCGCCGTCCTCGCGAACGACAGCGACCCTGATGGCGACGTCCTGACGGTCGGCGCCGCGACTGCGGCGGCGCACGGTACGGTCGTGGTGAACGCGAACAACACCGTCACGTACACACCGGTTGCAGGGTACGTCGGCACCGATGTGTTCACGTACACCGCACGTGACGCGGCGGGTCTGGTGGCGGTGGGTACGGTCGCGGTGACCGTCACCGCACCGACCACTCCGACGAGCCCGAGTGTTCCGGAGGACAAGGACCTCTGCAAGGATGGTCTGTGGAAGTTCCTCGGGTTCAAGAACCAGGGCCAGTGCGTCGCCGCGACGAACCTCGTCCGCAATGAGGGCGACGGCGATGAATGGAACATCGCGCTGGCGTTGGCGCTGCTCTCCGACCGTCAGCTGTCAGGAGCGAGCCTGAGGACGATTCTGAACGGCCAGGTCACGGTGCTGACGCTGAAGCCGATCCTGGTAATCCAACCGGTGATCGTGCAGCAGGTCGTGACCGTGCGGCCGCCGGTGATCGCGAATTCGGAGAACAACAACCAGGCGCTCATCTCGCTCGCGGAGAAGGCGAAGGCCGAAGAGAAGGCCAACGTCGCCCTGCGGGTTAAGGCTGAGGCGCGGGCGAAGGCCGGCAAGCACTAGCCGGACACGACGGGGGACGCCGCACCGCCGCCCGCCGTCACCTTAGGGTGGCGGCGGGTGGCGGTTTCGGTGCTGCTGGCCTAACGCGGCCCGTACCGCGCGACGAAGTCGCGGACGAGGCAGACCATATCCGTCGTCTCCGCCGAGGCACGTCCGCCGAAGCCGTGAGGCTGGTCCGGGAAGTGCGCGTATTCGATGTGTCCCGCGCGCGACTGCCACGCGCGCAGCAGGTCGAACGTCATCTCGATCGGCACGTTTGAGTCCTCCCCGGGCTGCACGATGAGCGCAGGCGGGAGGCGGCGGGCCTCGCCGGCGACCACTACCCGAGGCACACTCGCAGTCCGCATCATCGCCTCGTCGCCGAAGTAGGACGTGCCACCTTCAGCTAGGCGGGTGAGGCCGGCGCGCTTCGCGTAGCGGTAGCGGTAGTGCGGGTCGGAGACCGGCCACAGCCCGACGACGTACGCGACAGAGGCGTCGATGTCCTCGCGGACCTGGGCCGCCCCACCCACATCGATGAGCGGCGGGATCGAGGGTTCCTCCGCTCCGATCGCGTAGGTCGCGGCGAGGAGCGCGATGTGGCCACCGGACGAAGAACCAATGAGTCCGATCGCGTCCGGAGCGCCGCCCCAGCCCTCGGCGTGTAGGCGTGCCCAGCGCACTCCGTTGAGTGCGTCGGTCGTCCCGGATGGGTGGCGTGCGGTGCGGCCATCCCTGAAGTCGATCGAGGCGACGACGCACCCTGCCTCCGCGAGGGCGTACCCGTAGACATCAGCCTGCGAGCGGTCACCCGAGGACCATGCGCCACCGTGGACGTTGACCAGGACAGGGGCGCGCTGGGCACCCGCAGGGCGGTAGACGCGTGCCAGCAGCATCTTGCCGTCCGGGCAGGACCACGGCAGGTCTTCCTGGATCACGGTGCTGGGCATCGATGGCCTCCCTGGAGGGCGGTGGGGTGTCGCCGCCGCGGCATCATACCGATGCTCGCGCGCTGATCTCGGCGGCCAGTTCGGTGTCCATCGGGGTGATGCCGCCGGAGTCGTGGGTGTGCAGCGCGATGGTGACGCGGTTGTAGACGTTGGTGAGTTCGGGATGGTGGTCGGCGCGCTCGGCGAGTGCGCCGACCTGGGCGATGAACCCGAGGGCGGCCACGAAGTCCGCGAACAAGAACGTCCGGACAATTCGGTCGCCGTCCCGCTGCCAGCCGGGGAGGGTCCGGAGGGCCGCTTCCACTGCGTCGTCGGTGAGGAGTTGGCGCTTGGCGGGCATTGAGGGCTCCCATCGTTTGGCGAGAGGGCGAGGGTACTCCGGCGTGCTTGCCTCGGGAGGCGCGTGGCGGCGACACTGGGTGCCCCGTGAGGGGCCGGCGGCGGGCCGGGAGCGGGAGGCGCAGCCCATGTCGATCCTCGAAACCTACGAGGCGATGCATCGAGGGTCGCGCGTGCTGGCGGCGCAGGCCGCGGTGACGTTCCCGTCTGGTGTCACCCACGATGCCCGTGCATTCCAGCCGTTCCCGATCTACGTCCAGCGCGCCGCCGGGCCGCGCAAGTGGGACGTCGATGGCAACGAGTACGTCGATTACATCGGAGGGCACGGCGCGCTGCTCCTCGGGCACAACCGTCCGGAAGTGGTCTCCGCGATCCACGCCGCGCTAGAGCGCGGCACGCACTTCGGTTCTTCGCATGACCTCGAAGTCGCATGGGGACGCCAGGTGATCGAGATGGTGCCGTGCGCCGAGCGCGTGCGATTCACGGCCAGCGGCACCGAAGCCACGATGATGGCGCTTCGCCTCGCTCGGGCGTTCACCGGCCGGGACCGTGTGGTGAAGCTCGAGGAGCACTTTCATGGGTGGAACGACCTCGTCGTCGGTCGGTTGGTCGGCGAGGACTTGCACCCGCACTCGGTAGGTGTCCCCGACGGCTTCTACGACGCGCTGACCGTGGTGCCTGCGGGCGACGTGAAGGCGCTTGAGGAAGCGTTGCGCGGCCGTGACGTTGCCGCCGTGATCCTGGAGCCGACCGGGGCGCACTGGGGCACGCACCCGCTGTCGCCGTCGTACCTGCGCGAGGCGCGTCGACTCACCAAAGAGACCGGCACGCTGTTCATCATGGACGAAGTGATCACCGGGTTCCGCATGGCGCCCGGCGGCGCCCAGGAGCGGTACGGCATCATGCCTGACCTCTCATCGGTCGCGAAGATCGTCGCGGGCGGCCTTCCGGGTGGCGCTGTCGTGGGGCGGGCGGACGTCCTCGAGTACCTCGAACTCCGCGAGGATGACATCGAGTGGAACGGGAAGCAGCGGATCTCGCACCAGGGGACGTTCAATGCGAACCCGGTCTGCGCGGCGGCAGGCCTGACGGCACTGAAGATCATCGCGGAGGGGGGCGAGTGCGAACGCGCGGATCTGGCGGCAGAGCAGATCGTGCACGGCGTGAACGACCTCTTCCGGAGGCTGTCCGTCCCCGGTTCAGCCTGGGCGGTTTCATCAATGTGGCACATGAACCTCGGCACCCCCGCGCCCTTCCCTTCGGATGTCGAGTGGGACGCCGCTGAGGAGCCCCGCGGGATCGACGCGGCGCTCGCCCGTCCGCTGCGACAGGCGCTGTACAACCACGGCGTGGACCTGATGGGGAACGGCGGGATGGTCTCCAGCACCCACGGGGAGCGCGAAGTGGAGGACACCGTCCACGCCCTCGAAGCGGCGGTTGGGGACCTTCGCGCGGAAGGACTGCTCGGCTAAGGGCCTCCCGAAGTACCTCGAGACGCTGTTTCTTCATCACGTACGAGATTTGTGAACGCTCTCGTAGATTCGCGCCAGCCCCACTGTGGACGCGGTGTGGATAAGTCAGGGTCACCCCTGCCTCCCGACCCGGATTCCGCTGACATACTCAACGGGCATGGCGGGGAATAACTTCGACTCTCTGAGCCGGTCATTCGGCCACGCGCTTCGGCGCGTGCTGATGCGCGCAGCGCTGGCTGCGGGCGCTGGGTTCACCGTGGCTGTCGCGATCGGCGTCACCGCGTTCGTCTTCGGCGTGCGGCCGCCCGAGGCCATTGGGGGCGCGACGAGCGCCGCCGCATCGATGATCCCGAGTCCCCCGGCCGAACTGCGCTCGTTCTTCGTACGTACCGAGCGCGCTGAACCGGTGCCCACGGTGATCCCGGCGAACACCCAACCATTCGAGGCCACTCGTGCAGAGGCCGCGTCGACGGACGTCGCGCGCGTTGCAGCGCCTCCCCTGAGAGCCGGCGACCGGATTGGCGCGACCGTCTCGTTCTACTACTGCGAGGCCGGTACGAATCCCCGCGCATACGGGGATGGTGGCGGCTTCTGCGGGCACATGCGGGACGGCTCAATTGTGCGACCTGGGGCCGCCGCCTGTGATGTGGCCTACCTCGGGCAGCGCTTCCGCATCGAGGGCGATCCGGATCAGCGGGAGTACGTCTGCAACGACACCGGGAACCTGGTCCATGGTCTCCACCGGGACATCTGGTTCAACGTGGCGGACGACGGCGCAGACTGGATCCTGAAAGTCGGTCGGGTGGCCGTGATCCAGGTGCTGCCCTAGCTCCTCGTTCCCCGACCCGCGCGGTTGGCGTCCGAATCTGACAGCCACCCAGCAATCGTCAGCCACGCAGACCTCGGGGCACGCTGGGTGGCCTTTGGGGGTTGCGTCCGCGTCCTCGGAGGGCCATCATTTGTGCCCGGCGGCACAAATCCCATGCCGCTTCGTGATATCGGTTGCCCAGGGCGCAGACCTCCGTAGTAGCGCCAGAAGGACACGACGATGGACGACCAGACCCGAACCGCCCTTCGCTCAGACGTTGGCGTGAAGATCCGCGAATGGCGTTTGCGCCGCGAGTTGTCGCAGGCAGATGTTGCTCGTCGCGCTGGCATCACGCAGGCCTCGCTCTCCAACTACGAAAACGGCAAGCGAGACATGCCGCTGTCGACCTTGATGGGTGTGGCATCGGCACTCAACGTGTCGCTCGGTGACCTGCTTGAGTTGCCTGACGTCATCGTCGTGCGCGACTCGTTGCTCGGCCGTGCCGTCGAGCAGTTACGCGATCGCATGCCGACGGGGCACCTTGCGGAGGCCGCACTCTAGGCGCAGGCGCACGGAACCATGCTGTACGAGAAGCCCCCGCATAGCGGGGGCTTCTCGTATCTGTAGATATGACCAAAGCACTTCCGCGAGACGTAATCCGCCGTACCCACCTCTCATCAGGGAGGCATGGAGGGACGGCTATACTGACGGCCTGCGGAGCGGCGGAGGGAAACGACCTTGGCGAATGAACGACCAGCCACCCTCGGTGAACTGAAGGCGTCGGGCGTACACGTCCTGCCGGTGCGCGAGGAGATGCGTAGGAACCTCATCGCGCGCATTCGCAGCGGCGAGGATCGGTTCCCCGGCATCGTGGGTTACGAGGAGACCGTCCTCCCCCAGCTGGAGAACGCGATTCTCAGCGGGCAAGACATCATCCTGCTGGGCGAGCGCGGCCAGGCCAAGTCGCGCATCATCCGTGCACTGACGTCACTCCTCGACG
>SCVR01000386.1 GCA_004296805.1 Dehalococcoidia bacterium | reverse complement strand
GACTTGCCCGCCATGTTCGGCCCGGTGAGCAGCACGAGGTCCGCGTGCGGGCTGCCGAGGTGGGCGTCGTTCGGGACGAAGGCACCAGCGGGGAGCCGTCGCTCGACCACCGGGTGCCGCCCACCCTCGATCTCGATCGCGCCGCTGTCCGCGAGCACCGGGCGCACGTAGCCCGCGTCGGCCGCGAGCGCGGCGAGCGCTGAGGCGACGTCCAGGCGCGCGACGGAATCGGCGGCCCGTTCGAGCGCAGGCCCGGCCGCGGCCACCTGCGCCAGCACGCGCTCCAGCACGCCTCGCTCCGCCGCGGCGAGCGCGTCCTTCGCGCCGAGGATCTCGGACTCCAGCGCGGCGAGCGGAGCGAAGAAGAAGCGCTGCGCGTTCGAGAGCGCCTGCCGCGGTTCGTAGTCCGCGGGCGCGCGGTCCGCTTGCCCGCGCGGGCATTCGAGGTAGTAGCCGAAGACGCGGTGGTACCCCACCTTCAGCGAGGCGATGCCCGTGCGCGCCCGCTCCTGGCTCTCCAGCGCGGCGAGTGCACTCCGTGCGTCCGTGGTGAGCCCGCGCAGCCGGTCGACCTCGGCGTCGAAGCCGGCGCGCACGGTGGACGCGTCGCCGACCTCGGCCGGCGGGTCGTCGTCGAGCGCCGCGGCGATGACGGCAGCGACCTCTTCCGCCCCGCTCAGCCCGGACGCCATTGCCTCGGCGGGCGCACCGGCGGAGAGGGCGGCCGCGCGTGCCGCGGGCAGCCGCTCCAGCGCCTGCCGCACCTGCACCAAGTGCTTGGCGTGGGCCGTCCCAGCCCGCACCCGCCCAAGGAGCCGCTCGAGGTCCGGCATGCCCCGTAGTGACCGTCTGAGCGCCTCTCGGGGCAGCATGGGGACGAACGCCTCCACCTCGTCCAACCGTGCCTCCACCTCCGCCACGCGCCGCAGCGGCCGCCCCAGGCGCAGGCGGAACAGCCGTGCCCCCATCGACGTCAGCGTGCGGTCGAGCGCCTCGACCAGCGAGGCGCCCTCGCCCCGGCTCGTGGCGAAGAGTTCGAGGTTGCGCCGCGTCTGCGCGTCCAGCGTCACTACGTCGGTGCCCCGCACGGCGCGCGGCGGACGCAGGTTGGCGAGCGCCTGCGGCCACGACTCATCGAGGTATCCCACGAGCGCTCCGGCTGCCCCCACGGCCGCTTCGAGGCCTTCGAGCCCGAAGCCGTCCAGGCTGCCGACGTGGAGCGCGGCGCACAGGCGCTCACGCGCGCGGTCAATCCCAAACTGACGCGACGACCGTCGCGTCAGTCGGGCACCGATCGCGAGTGATTGCGGGAGTTCTCCAGGCTCGGGGACGAGTACCTCGCGCGGTGCCAGGCGGGCCCACTCCCCCGCCAGCGCGTCCGCGGCGACCACCTGGACCTCGAGTTCTCCGGTGGTGGCGTCGCAGGCCGCGAGCGCCCACCGCCCCTCCCCCGGGGCCGGCGCGAGGGCCACCAGCCAGTTGTGGCCGCGCTCCGAGAGCAGTTCGCCGGCGTCAACCGTCCCGGGGGTCACCACACGGGTCACACGACGCTCCACGAGCCCCGGTGCGCCCCCTTTAGAGGGTGGCAGGCTCACCTGGTCGGCGATGGCCACGCGGTAGCCCGCGGCGACCAGCGTGTCGAGGTAGCGGTCCAGCTGGTGGTAGGGGATGCCGGCCAGCGGCATCCGGCCCTCGTCCTTGCCCATCGGCCGGGAGGTGAGGGCGATGCCGAGGATGCGCGCGGCGGTCTCCGCGTCGTCTTCGAAGGTCTCGTAGAAATCGCCCATGCGGAAGAACAGCACCGCGTCCGGGTGCTGCGCCTTGAGGTCCAGCCACTGCTGGCGGGCCGGGGTGGCCATGCGGCATGCCGCCTGAGCGCGGGGAGGCGCGGGGTGGTCGTCGGCCCTCGGAGTCTACGCGTCCCCTCGGCGCCCCCGCCAGCGGACTAGGCGTGGTGCTCCCCGCGCACGAGGCTGCCCGCTACCCTCTCCGGAGGCGGAGGCTCCCTGTGGCGACGACTCGCATCTCTCGACGTGGCTTCTTCGTGCGGACCGCGGCGCTTGGCGCCGTGGCGTCTGCCGCCGCTCTGGGCCTGCGCTCGGCGGTCGCCGGGGCGCCTGAGTTCGGCGGGGACTGCGACATGTCCTGGGGGCGCGACGCGCGGCCGCACAAAGGCTTCGCCAGCGTCCGCGAAGGCTCCGGCGGCCAGTGCACCACCCACGCTGCCCGCCGCTCCGACACGGTCGCGCCAGACCCCGGCGTGAACTGGAACGGGCACGCACGTTCCTGGGCACGGAACGCCCACGCCGCCGGCTGGACGGTGCGCGAGGACCTGCGTGAGATCCGTCCGGGGATGGTCGTCGTCTGGGGCGATGGCCTCGGCTGGAACGGCCCCGGCTGGGGCAACGGCCACGTTGCTTATGTCGAGTCGGTCTGGCCCGAGGGCTTCACCGTCTCCGAGATGAACTGGGGCTACCTCTGCCCCGGCGCGTCCCGCTTCCGCACCTCGATGTGGGGCATCGTCGGCTACACGTCGCTCACCTGGGAGGAAGCGGCGCAGCGGGGCCAATACCGTTTCGCCGGGCTGATCCATCCGGAGCGCCGCGAGGCCTAGCGGACTACCGCTCGACGAGGTCCGAGGGTGGCCGCGGCGCGTCGAACAGCGAGATCACGGTGGCGAGGACAGTGGCGACGATCGCGGCGGGACGCGCCAGATGGCACGGGACCGCGCCGGCGCCGCACGCGACGTAGCCGATCGCAGCAAGCAACGCGAAGAGCACCCAGATGCGCGGCGACGGGACGAAGCGGGCCGGCAGGCGGCGCGCCATCCCCGGCTAGCCGATCGGCACCATGCGCGGCGCGGCGGGCTTCGCCTCACGCACCACGGCGCCGGGGGCGACATCCGTGCAGGCCTGGCAGTGGATGCACGTCGCGTCGTCGATGCTGCGCGCGCCGGGGGTGCCGCGGAACGCGGCGACCGGGCAGATCGCCACGGCCTCCTCGACACGCGGGTCGCGCGGCTGCGCGACGCGGAAGCGGGTCGCCCCGCGCAGCGAGAGCGTGGCGTCCTCGCCGCGCATCGCGGCCTCGTACTCCGCGTGGAAGTGCTGGAGCACGTTGCGCATCGACTTCGGGCTCAACTGCCCGTGGGCGCAGTTGGAGAACTGGATCGTCCTGTCGATCATCATGAGGTTCGGCTCGTCGTCGCGGCGTCCGTCACCGTCCATGACGCGCCGGATGATCTCGGTCTTGCGCTGGTTGCCGCCGTGGCAGGTGGTGCAGCGGCCGCACGACTCTTCTTCCACGAACTGCGCGAACATCTCCGCGAGCACCAGCACGTTGGTGCGGTCCGAGCCGAAGACGATCCCGCCGCCGCCGAGCATGGCGTCGTAGGGCAGGAACGAGGCGGGCTCGAGCACCAGCTTGTCGAGGGCGCTCGCCGGCACGAGGGAGCCGAGGGGGCCGCCCGGTTGGATCGCGTGCAGCTTCCGGCCGTCCGCGATGCCGCCGCAGGCCTCCAGCACCTTCGCGAGCGAGACGCCGAACGGGACCTCCATGAAGCCGGTACGCACGATGTCGCCGGAGAAGGAGAAGATCTTCGTGCCGCTCTGGGCCTTCGTGCCCATCTCGCGGTACCAGTCGGAGCCGTGTGCCGCGATCAACGGGACGTTGGCGTAGGTCTCCACGTTGTTCACGTTGGAGGGCTTGTTCAGTGCGCCGCGCGCCGCCGGGAACGGCGGCTTCACCCGCGGCATCCCACGCTCGTCCGAGATCGAGGCGAGCAGGCCGGTCTCGTCGCCGCAGACGTACGCGCCCGCGCCACGGATCACGCGCAGGTGGAACTCCATGCCCGTGCCGAAGATGTCGTCGCCGAGGATCCCGGCCGCCTCAGCGTCGCGGATCGCGGCTTCCATCCGCGCGATCGCCAGCGGGTACTCGTCCCGCAGGTAGATGAAGCCGGCCTTTGACTTCGTCCCGTAGGCGCCGATGAGCATGCCTTCGAGCAGGAGGTGCGGGTCGCCTTCCATGACGACGCGGTTCACCCAGGCGCCCGGGTCGCCCTCGTCCGCGTTGCAGACGAGGTAGTGCTCCTCGCCCGGCGCGCCGAAGAGGAAGCCCCACTTGGTGCCGGCGGGGAAGTTCGCGCCGCCACGGCCCGTGAGGCCCGCCTCGTTCAGGGTGTTGCGGACGATCTCCTCAGAGAGGTGGCGTCCGAAGATGCGGGCGGAGGCGCGGTAGCCGTCGCGTGCGATGTAGTGGTCCAGTGACTCCGGGTCAGTCAGCCCGAGGTTCTTCAGGAGCCGGCGCTCCGGCTCCAGCGCGAAGAACGGGTGCTGCCGGATCGAGGGCACGCCGGCGCGCTCGCCGGTGATCGTGCCGAGGCGCAGTGCCGCGGCGGCACCCCAACGTCCGGTCGCCTCGTCGACGATCGCGGCGGCATCGGCCTCGCGCACGGGGCCGTACAGGACGGTCGCGCCGTCCGGGAAAGTGATCTGCACGGTGGGGTGCACCCACTGCATGCCGTAGCCGTGGACGCGGCCAAAGTCGACCGCGGTGTTGCGCTCGGTGGCGACGCGTTCGAGCGCGGCCTTCGTCCTCAGCGCGCCGTTGGAGATCGACGACTGGTCGATCGCGACATCGATGCGCGGGCGCTCCGGGCTGCGCCAGGCGGCGTATGCCGCGTTCGCGGACGCACGGAGCGCTTCGTACCGCTCGAGGGCATCAGGCACGGTGGGCCTCCTCGATGCTGGCCTCGATGGTGCCACCGTCGCGCAGCGTGCGCGCCATGCGGATGGCACGCGCGGCGTTCAGGTTGCCGACGAACTCGACGCGGTGGGTGCTGTGCTGTTCGAGCCAGACCATCGGCGCGATCTCGCAGGCGCCGTTGCACTGGCCGAGGATCAGGCCGACCCGGCCGTCCTCGGTGTCGCCCGGGATGTCGTGCAGGCCGAGGGTGGCGAGGAGCGCGTCGCGGATGCCGCCGCCGTTCTTCAGGCGGCAGGCGGGGCCGGAGCACCAGCGGATGTTCGTCTGCGCGGGCGGGGTGAAACGGAACTCCTCGTAGAACGAGGCGGCGCCGTAGACCTCCGCCGGGAAGAGTCCGAGTTGCTCGGCGATCACCTCCATCGCCTCGCGGGAGAGGTAGCCGAGGTGGTGCTGGACCTGGTGCATCGCGGCGAGCAGGTCGCCATGCTCGGGGCGGAACTCCGCGACGATGGCGCGAATCTGCGCGCGTGCCTCGGTCTCCAGCGGCATGCAGGACTCCTCGCCCCCGGGACACCCTCGGAAGGTACCCTCGCGCACTATATGGGCCTCAGGGAGAGGGCTCAAACGAGGCTGAATCTGGCGGGAATCCGGGTCAGGCCCGGTCGGCCTCCAGCAGTCGGGCCACCCGCCGCCCGAGGCGGATCGAGTAGTTCTGGCCACGGTCCTCCGGGTAGATCTGAGTCGTGTTCGCCAGGTAGAGGCCCGCCACCGGGGTGCGGTGCGGCGGGATGTTCTCGTGATAGCGGGAGTGGACGATCGGCTGGCCGGCGCGGTCCTTGAAGAGCCACTGGCCCTTGATCCAGGAGCGGTCGAACGCCGGGTTGATCCGCTTGATGTGCGCTTCGTACCGGTCGAGGACAGCGTCGGCGTCCTCTTCGATGATCGGGTCGCCGGGGTCGACGTAGTTCGAGAAATAGACCGGATGGAGGCCACCGTAGGTCGAGGCGGGGACGAGGTTGCTCTGTTCGACCGCGACGACGAAGGGACAGTCGTGTTCCGTCATCGTCAGCCAGTAGATCGGCGAGAGCGGCCGGTCGAGGGCGAGCACGAGGACGGTCGCCCACTGGTATCGCACCGCGCCGAGCATCCGTGCGTACTCGGGCGACGCCTCGCCGACCTCGGGCGCGATCTGCGCGAAGAGGCCGCTCGGCACCGTCGCGATGACGGCGTCGGCCGCGATGACATCGCCGCTCCGTGCACCGCCGAGGCGCACGCCGGTGACGCGGCCGCCCTCGACGACCACGCGCTCCACGGGGGTACCGATGTGCAGGCGCCCGCCGCGCGCCTCGATCTGCACCGCGAGCGCGTCCACCATCCGACCGAACGATCCGCGCAGGTAGCCGAGTTGTTCCTTCGCGAACAGGCCGCCCTGGCGGCTCGCGAAGCGCAGGTAGATCTTGCCCCAGAACCACACAAGGGAAACGTCCTCCGCGTGTTCGCCGAACTTCGCGCGCAGCAGCGGGCCCCACACCTTGTCGTACCCCTGCTTGCCGACCGCCCTGCGGATCCACGTGGCGGCGCGCTGACCCTCGTACTTCGTCCAGTCCGACTGGCGGCGCAACCACAGCGCCGCGAGGCCGAGGCGCATGCGCGTGATGAGTGACACGCGGTCGAACTTCAGCAGGTCGACCGGTCCGACAAACGGGTACGCCTTCCCGCCTGCATGCAGGCCGACGTTCGAGTCGATCCACTGCAACTCGCTGCCGAGCCCCAGCTCGTCGAGGAGCGCCACGATCTCCGTGTCCGAGAGGAAGAGGTGGTGGTAGAAGGACTCGAGCCGCCCGCCGCCGACCTCGAACGTACGCACCTGGCCGCCGAGCACCGGGCCCGCCTCCACGACGTCCACCTCGTGCCCGCGACCGGCGAGGTCGTAGGCCGCCGCGAGGCCCGCGACGCCGGCGCCGATGACGACGACTTTCACGGGGCGGACCCGACCGGGCCCGGCGGTAGTTCGGTGGTCATCAACGTGCGCAGGCCGAGTTGCTCGCGCCACAGCAGCACGACGCCAGCGAGCGCGACCGGGATCAGCACCACGGCGTGCAGCACGAGCGCGTAGGCGGTCGCGAGGCCGCTCGCCACACCGAGGGCCACCGTGACCTCTCGCGCGAAGAACTCGTACGGGCCGATGCCGCCAGAGGTGCTGGGGGCTGCGATCGCGAGGTTCGCTGCGCCGCAGATCCCCAGGTAGGCCCACGGAGACAGCGCGAGCCCGAACGCCTCGCCCACCGCCCAGTAGCACGCCGCTTCGAGCGCCCATGAACCGGTGGTGAGCGCGAAGACCCGTGTCCATGTGCTCAGTCCACGCACGGGCACGAGCCCATCGAGGAACCGCACCGACAGGGATTCGAGGCGCACGCGGAGTCCGCCCGGCGTCAGGCGAAGCACGCGGTCGATCAGCCCACGCACAGGCGCTGGCCATGCCGAGAGCGCGGCGAGTCCGACGAGCAAGGCGGAGAACCCAGCCCCCGCGATCAACGCCAGCGCGCGCAGCGGCCCGCTCGACGTGCCTGAGGCGAGCGCTGCCGCGAGGAAGACGGCCAGCACCGCGCCGTCGAACACGCGCTCGACCACGATCGTGGCGAGGGCGGTCAGGGCGGATCCGCCGTGGCGCCGCTGGAACAGCACGCTGCGCACCACCTCGCCGGCGCGGGCCGGGAGGACGTTGTTTGCCGCGTAGCCGATGACGAGGAGGGAAGCAGCATCGCGGGTGCTGATCGCGCGCACGGGCCGCACGATCACGGCCCAGCGGGCGGCACGGACCCAGAGCGAGGCCGCGAGGAGCGCGAGCGCGGGCAGCAGCCAGAGCGGCTGGATATCACGCACGGCCTCGATGAGTTCGTGGCGGTCAACGCGCGCAAACAGCAAGGCGACGCAGAGCGCGCTGACGCCGAGGCCGATCCAGTTGCGAGCGTGGCGCATGGCGCTCCTTTGCCCAACGCGGGCCCGCGTCCCAGTCTCCGCCATCGCACGCGAGGCGTCACCCTGCCCTCGGATGCCGAGCGGGCCGCTATGGGAGAGCGCTGGCGCCGACCGGGAGCGGGAAGAACGCCTCGCCCTCGAGCGCGCCGAGACTGTCCGGGTCTGTCCGGTGGCGCGCGAACTCGATCCAGCGCCGCGGGAGCGAGCCGTCGGCCATGCCGGAGGCGAAACTGCGCCAGGTCGTCGCGCGGTAGCCCTCCTCCACGAACCACCAGCGATGGCGGTACACGACGGCGCCGAGGAACTGACGGCGTGACGGCGAGAAGTCCGAGACGGTGCCACGCGCCACGATCAGGATCGTGCCGGGCTCCCACTCGCGCTCGTTGAAGAACGGCGCGTCCGCGTAGCGGACGTTCACGTCTCGCAGATACCACGCCCACGGCCAGGTGAGGGAGTCAGTCTGGTCGACGAAGACCTGGGTGGCGCGACCATCCTCGAGCCAATGGTGGACCTCGCGGCTCAGCTCGACCAGTTGCGGCGTGGTCTGCACGTAGATCAGCGGTTCGACCGCTGTGTCGGGGTGCCGGTGGTTGAGCCCGATGTCCGTGTCGACCGCGAATGCGAGGAGTACCAACATCGCGGATGCCGCGAGGCCGCTCGCCGCCCAGGCCCACGCGTGGCCTCGGCCGGCGCGGGCAGCAGCCACCGCTGCGGGGATGGCACGGCCGAGGCCGTACGCCGCGAGGAGCGCCAGCGGGATCGCAAGGTGGACAGTGAGCCACGGCATCTTCTCGCCCGCGTAAGAGAGCGCGACGAACGAACCGAGGAACCACCAGCCGACGAAGATCGCGAAGGCGTCCCGCTTCCAGACGAACCAGCCCGCGGCGATGAGCGCGGGCAGCAGCGCGAGCATCTCGTACAGGGGCACCATCATCAGGTAGTAGAACTTCGGCTGTTCACCGCGTCGCACGCCGTGCTGTTCCAGCCAGTAGTGAAGCGAGTCCCACGGCAGGCCCCAGATTCGCTCGGGATGCGTGAAGCCCGTGGTGAACAGCGGCACCGTGACCGCGAGGAAGGTACCGGCTGCGATCAGCCACCATCCGGGCTTCCATCCGGTCCCCACCCATGCGGCCACGATCAGTAGCAAGCCCACGGCCAGCACCCGTACGCGATAGTCGAGGTCGCCCGTGAGCGCGCCTCCGTGCAGTCGCTCGGCGGGGATGCTGACCAGCGCGGCGAGCAGCGGCAGCGTGATCGTGCCGACGAGGATGAGCAGGTCGCCTTCGCGAGGTCGTTCCTCCCAGCGCAGGCGCGCCCGCACCCCGGCGAGGGTGTCCCACAGGCCGAGGATCAGCCAGGCAAACGGCACCAGCAGCAGGCCCCGCGCCCACTGGGTCCGCGAGACGCGCTCGCCTGCGTGCGCCTGCCAGAAGAGGCGGTGGGCCGCCGCGGCGTTCAGGTAGAGCAGCAACATCGCCACATAGATGTAGGTGGTCTCCTTCGTGCAGAACGCGAAGGCGAGGGCGGCGGTGAGCGTGACGATCCAGCGAAGCTGCCCCTCCTGCAGGTATCGCCAGACGGCGGCGGATGCGATGAACAGGAAGAACGCGACGTACGAGTCTTCGCGTGCGAACCGCGAGTAGTACATGAGCGATGGTGACACGGTGAACAGGAGCGACGCGGACACCGTCCCCACGCCACCGAGGGTGCGCCGCAGCAGCAGCGGGGCGATCACGAGCGCCGTGCCAAAACATGCCGCCGGGACGCGTGCGGTGACATCGGAGTCGCCGAACAGCAGGAAGGAGAGCGCGGTGATGTGGAACTGGAACGGGCCGTGCGTCAGCGGGTCGTGCCGGTACCCGCGCCCTTCAGCGAGGTACCAGGAGAAGGTCGCGTGGAGCGACTCGTCATGGTGCAGCGCCCGTACGTCGAGCCCGACGAATCGCGTCACCAGTGCCACCAGCCCGATGGCGAGCACGATGCCCTCGACGCGGTCTGGTCGCCAGTGGAGGACGCGCCGCCATGCCGCGCCCGCGTCGAAGCGCCGCGCCGCGACCGGTTCTTCGGGGGCCATCGATGTGTCGTCGGTCATCGCGATCCCTCCGGCACCTCGTACACCGTCCCGTGCTCGTCCCGGTACGCGACGCGCCAGTCCTTGAACCGTGCGCCGACGCGAAACCCGTAGGCGTCACGTTCGAGGACGCCCACGAAGACGTGCGTCACTCCCGCCGCGCGGGCCGCGGCCGCAGGGTCGCCCTCGCCGTCGTAGATCTCATCCACCTGCGCGCGGCGTTCCGCCTCAGGCACGTCACCGCGCCACTGTCGTTCATGGTTTGGCCAGCCGAAGAGCGTGGGCACACCGCTCAGTACGGACAACTGGTCGCCGTCACTGTACGACTCGCCGATCGATTGCAGCACGACCGCGTACCGCGGGTCGAGTGTCTGGCGGGCCCACGCGGCCGTCTCCCTGAGGCCCGGCAGGTCGGCGTCGTAGTACGCGGTCGCGTCCAGGCCCCTCGATTGCCCCTCCTGTGTGCGGCTGACGGCGATCGTGACGGGCGTCAGCATCGAGGCGATCGCGACCAGGGCACCGGCGCTGACAACAGCGATCCGCCAGCGGCTGACCTGACGCCCGTCGACGCGGTCCACGACGAGGCCCGCCAGCGCCCCGGCGGACACCGCGAGGGTGATCCATGAGAGCAGCCACACCTTGAACACCG
>SCVR01000385.1 GCA_004296805.1 Dehalococcoidia bacterium | reverse complement strand
GCGCCTGGAGAGTATCTCGCCCTCTGGGGCCCGTCGGGGTGTGGGAAGTCGACGCTACTCAATCTTGTTGCCGGCCTGGCACTCCCGACGGCGGGGCAGGTGCTCGTCGAAGGAGGGGAGATCGGAGGTCAGACCGAGGCCGAACGCGCGCTCATGCGTCAGCATGTGGTTGCGGTGGTGTTCCAGTCGGACAACCTGTTGCCACGGCTGACGGTGCGAGAGAACGTGGAACTCCCCCTACGGCTGACGGGTGCGCCAGCAGCATCGATGTCCGCGAGGGAGGCCCTCGCGGCCGTGGGCCTTGGTGACCTCGGTGGCCGGTATCCGGGGCAGCTCTCCGGCGGGGAGCGCCAACGGGTCGCGTTCGCGACGGCGATCGCGACGCATCCTCGCGTTCTGCTCGCGGACGAAGTGACCGGCGAACTTGATCGCCGGAACGGCGAGATCGTCCTTGACCTGATGGATCAGCTGAACCGCGAGCGGTCGATGACCATTCTGGCGGTGACCCACAGTCCGGTCGCTGCGGCCCGCGCACATCGGCGTGTGGTCATGCTGGACGGGCGCATCGTGGACGGAGGCCCCGAGCATGACTAGCCGGCAGGTTTCGCCCGCGTCGACCGAAGGGGTACAGGCCATCGCGGTCTCTCGTCGATTCGGCGCCGCGCAAGCACTTTACCCAACCGACTTCAGTCTGGGCGCTGGTCAGCAGTTGGCGATCATGGGCCCGAGCGGCTGTGGCAAATCGACGTTGCTCAACATTCTGGGTGGGCTCGACCGTCCGGACGAGGGGGAAGTATGGGTCAACGGGCGACCGCTGTCGTACACCGACCGCGATCTCACCCGCCTCCATCGTTCTGTCGTAGGGTTCGTGTTTCAGGGGTACGGGCTGATCCCGTCGTTGACGGCGATTGAGAACGTTGAGTTCACACTCCTCGTGCAGGGTGTGGACGCGGCGACACGCCAGCGGAAGTCGCTCGCCTTGCTTGATGCGGTCGGCCTTGGTGACCTCGCGGGCCGTTACCCCGAGGAGCTGTCGGGCGGGCAACGGCAGCGCGTGGCAGTCGCCCGTAGCGTCGTACATACTCCGGCCCTCGTCCTGGCAGACGAACCCACCGGCAACCTCGACCGTGAGAACGGCCTCGGCGTGATGGCGGTGCTGATCGCTGCGTGTCATGCCGCCAATGCGGCCCTGGTCCTGGTCACCCACGACGTCGAGATCGCGGCCATGATGGAGGGGACTGTCCAGATGGCGGATGGGCGCATTGTCCCCTCTGTCGGGCCCCATTCCCTCGCTCCGTCGCCCCGCGAGCCCTTCGCGCCCCCTATTCCGCAGCCTGGAGTCTCACGATGATGCCAGGAGTCCTGTTCGTCTCATTCCGTTCCGCACTGCGCAGCCCGCGGCGCACCATCTCCGTCATGATGGCTCTGGCGTTGGCGGTCGGCCTCCTCAGTTCCACTCTCCTCTATGTAGCCACCTCATCCCGGTCGCTGACGGCTATGGCGCTCCGCCCGGTCGCGGCCGATTTCGTCGCTCACGGGACCACCGACCGGGTCGACGCCGCAGCGATCGCCGCCGACTATCGCACGCAGCCGGGTGTGGTCCTTGCGGAACCGCTGGTGGCCGCCGACATCCAGGGCCTTGCGCGGGTGGACGGCGCTCGGGAGACCGCGGCCGGCAAACTGTTCGGCACCACGTCTGCGTTCGTAGCGGGGTTCCCCTTCGTGACCACGGTGAATGGGGCCTTCTCCGAGGGCGGGGTGCTCATCGCGCAATCGACGGCGTCACAGCTTGGCCTGACCACCGGCGACTCCATTGTGATCGTGACGGCGGGCGGGAAAGCGACACTGCCGATCTCAGGGATATTGGACGCCACGGCCGCCGAGCCGTTGTTCAGCAGCGGTGACCCCCACTATGAGGGTCAGTTCGCGGTCGTCCCGGACATTGTGGTGATGCCGCTGCCGCTCTACCAGCGTTCCGGGGCCGGGATCCCGTCGGGGAATGTCCAGGGCAAGGCGCCGCTCGATCCGCAGGTCTACGTGCGGGCCGACCGGAACATGTTCGCCTCTGCGCCTGCGGCCGCGCAGACGGCGCTGCGCAACTTTGGCTTCGGCCTTGAGCGGCGCCATGCAGGCCAGGTCACCTTTACGAACAATGACGAGGCGGCGTTGAAGCACGCACAGAAGGATGTGATCGGCGCGAACCTCATCTTCATCTTCCTCGGTCTGCCGGGGGTCGCCGTCGCGGGATTCATCGCCTTCGGCGCGACGCAGGTCTTCCAGGAGGAGACACGTCGGGAGATCGGGCTGCTCAGGGCACGGGGTGCCCTACCACGACAGGTCATGCTTGCTTCGGCGGTGAGCGCGCTGCTGATCGGTGTGGCGGGGAGCATTCTGGGGGTCGGTGTGGGCTGGTCCCTGGCATCTGCTGCGGGCGGTCTCGGTGTCGTGCGCACGGCCGATGTCGTGGCAACAGCGCCGGTCGCACTACTGTCCGGGCTGCTGTTTACGGTGCTGGCACTGATCGTCCCCGTGACCTTCAGCTTACGTCGGGACGTCACCGCCGAGCGCCGGCGCGTGAGCCGGACCGCGGGGACTCCCGTCTGGCAGCGGTACCATCTCGACGCAGTGAGCCTCGTCCTCGCGGTGTTGTTCCTGGCCATCACTTATGTGACGGGCGGGTTCAAGCCCACCACCGCGGAGGGACAGAGCATCTCGCTCGCGTTCTACGTGTTCCTTGGGCCGCTGTTCCTGTGGCTTGGGCTCACACTGCTGCTCCAGCGCCTGCTCGGGAGGCTGCTGCTGCCGCTGTTGCTGTTGACGGCCCGCGTGCTCCGCCTCGGCGGGCTCGGGTCGATCGCGATGAAGGATCTCGTCCGGCGCCCCGCGATTGCCACCACGACGACGACGGTGGTCGCGCTCACCGTGGCATTCGCCCTCAGTGTGATTGCCTTCACCGCCACCTTCGACCATGAGCGGACACGCGACAGCCAGTACGTGGTCGGCTCCGATATCCGGCTGAGCGTGTCCAGCGCGGGCACGGGAGGGCCCGACCAGGTGGAACCCGCTTTGCGACAGCCGGGGGTCGTGTCGTCGAGTGGTTTCGTCCGGGACACGAACGCGCTGGTCGGCGCGCAGCGCCAGACCGTGTACGGCATCGACGTCCCGACATTCCGCAACACGGCGTTCTTGCCTGATGCATTCTTCGCAAACGGCGACGCGCGCGCGACACTCGATGCGCTCGCCCGCGATCCAAACGGTGTGCTGGTGTCGCGTGAGGAGGCAGCCAAGTTCAACATTGCGGTGGGTGACCCGTTGATCATCCGTCTCTCGCGTAGCACCGCGGGGAACGCCTACGCCGAGGTCACACTCACAGTCGCCGGCATCACGAACTATTTCCCAACCTCGTCGCAGGACTCCGATTTCATCGTCAACCGTGCGCTGATGCTCTCGAACCGGCCCACCGCAAGAAACGATGTCTACCTGGTGAAGGCGGCGCACGCACCGGGTCAGCTCACCCGCCTCAGCGAATCGATCCGGGCGGCGTTGCCGTCCGATGCGGTGATCCGAATCGAACACCTTGATTCGGCGACGAAGGTGGACGAGTCGAGCCTGACGAGCTTGAACCTACTGGGCCTCG
>SCVR01000384.1 GCA_004296805.1 Dehalococcoidia bacterium | reverse complement strand
GCCTCGATCGCGGCCTGGATGTTGTTGACCGCACCCTTGTCGAGGCCGGCTGATGGTCCGACGCCGACGCCGAGGATCCGCAGTTCTCCCTGCGGTGTGACCTCAGCGACGATCGTGCAGACCTTCGTCGTGCCGACATCGATGGCGGCGATGCTGTGGCTGCCCATTAGCGGCCTCCCACGGTCGTCGCCCCGCCCGAACCTGGAGTCCCCCCTGCGGCCGGCGGTGCCGGCTTCGCAGTTCCGCCCGCAGGCGTCGGGGTTCCCGGCCCCGGCGTCGCGGTGGGGGTGACGGGCTTGGCTGTGGGCGTGACGCTCGCCGGACCGGGTGTGGCGGTCGGGGGAGCGGGGGCACGCAACACAACGTTTCGCCCGAAACGGAGGTCAATTTCCTGGGCGCTCTCCTTCGGCGGCTCTTTCTTGAGCCGGTCCGAAAGTGCGACCCATGACTGCACTTTGAAGTCGTAGTTGGAGGAGTCTCCGAAGATCACGTCGGGTGCGCCGTCCGCGATGATCGTGAGGCCTCGGTCAGCACGGAAGAGGTAGGCCTTCGGCTGGCGGCCAACGCGGCCGAAGGTGCCGTCATTCAGCAGGCGCGCGACGAGGCGCACCGTGTCGGCATCCGCGTGGGCGCCCTTTGAGACGTCCGCTCCAAGTTCCACGATGGTGGGGGCGCTGTGGGGCGCGGGCCGCGAGGCCTGGAGAGCGTTGCCCTCCTCATCGACGACGATGCGCTGTGCGCCGGACTGCCAGTAAGCGAACGCCTGGTGCTCGGTGACGTCCACCTTCACGGTGTGCGGCCAGTCACGCGTAATGCGCACGTTCTTCACGGACGGCAGCGCGCGGACGGCGTCCCCGGCGCGCTTCGAGTCGATGCGCACCATGGAGTCGCCCTGTAGCGCGGTCGCCTTCGCGACGTCCTCAGAGGACACCACCTCGGCGCCAGACACACGCACCTGCTGGATGCGGAGGGCGTCACTCGATATCAGCCACCAGCCGCCGCCGACAACCAGCGTGACACCCGCTGCCGCGCCGACGATGAGGTCGAGCCCGCGCGTGGAGATCGAGGGCTGCGGCCTCGCCGGACGGGGCCGCGAGATGTCTCCGCGAGCGGTATCGAACCGTCGCGTGGGCATGCCGTAACGCGCCTCGCCCATCCCAGAGCGACGGGCGCTCGGGCGGCGCGTCGTGCGACGACCTGGCCACTGCAGGTTCCGCAGAAGGTCACGCATGAGCGCGCACCTCCTCGAACCGCTCGACGCCGAGGTCGACGAGCCGCGAGATGAGGTCGCGGTAGGAGAGGCCGGCTTCCTGCCAGAGGCGGGGGTACATCGAGATGGGGGTGAAGCCCGGGAGCGTGTTCACCTCGATGCACTTCACGTCGCCGGTGGGCTCCACGAAGAAGTCGACACGCGACAGGCCCGCACAATCGAGGGCGCGGTAGGCGCGCACGGCGAGGTCCTGCACGCGCGCAGTGGTCGGCGCGTCCACCTCGGCGGGCACGATGAGGGCGGCGGAGTCGTCG
>SCVR01000383.1 GCA_004296805.1 Dehalococcoidia bacterium | reverse complement strand
GCTCTTCCGATCTGTCGCCTCGGTACCCGCCCCACGCGGCGATGTAGTGGAGGCAGGGAAGCACGTCGGGCTGCGCGGGCGCGGCCGGGAGGGTGTCGAGGTCGACACGCTTGCGGCACTCTCGCATCGGGCAGCGCACCTCGTTCATCGGTGGCTCGCGATGCTGAGCGGCTCATCGGCGCGGGCGGCGATGTCGGTGCGGTAGTAGGCGCCTTCGAACTTGATCCGGTGCACGTTGTCGTAGGCGTGGGCGCGCGCCTCAGCCACCGTGGCGCCACGCGCCACGACGCACAGCACTCGGCCGCCAGCGGTCACGAGGCGCCCCTGGCGGTCGTGCTTCGCCCCCGCGATGAAGACCTGTACGTCGTCATCGACGTCACCGATGCCCTCGATCGGGTGACCGGTTGTGTACGTGCCCGGGTAGCCACCCGAGGCCATCATCACGCCCACGGTGGCGACGTCATCCCACTCCACGGGGACGTCTGCGAGACGCCCGTGCGCGACCGCGTCGCAGATCTCGAGGAGGTCGCTCCGCAGCCTCGGGAGCAGGACCTCGGCCTCGGGGTCCCCGAAGCGCGCGTTGAACTCGACGACCTTCGGGCCGTCCGTAGTGACCATGATGCCGGGGTAGAGGACACCCTTGAACGGGCGGCCGGCTGCACGCAAGGCATCGAGGGCGCGCTCCGTGACCTGGGTACGGATCGCCTCGGCGACCGGGGCTTCGAGCCAGCCCGGCGGCGAGTACACGCCCATGCCCCCGGTGTTCGGCCCACGGTCGCCGTCGAGCGCAGGCTTGTGGTCGCAGGAGAACGGCATGTGCCGCACGGTCACGCCGTCGGAGAACGCGTGCGCCGAGGTCTCCCGGCCGTACATGCGCTCCTCGATGACCACGCGCGCGCCGGCAGCCCCAAAGGCGCCACCGCGCATCGCGGCATCGATGGCGGCCGCGGCCTGTTCCGCGTTGTCGCAGACGGTGACGCCCTTGCCGAGCGACAGCCCGTCCGCCTTCACGACGCACGGGCCTCGGAGCCCCCACACGTACTCGATGGCACGGTCAGGGTCATCGAACGCCTCACTGGTGGCCGTGGCGATCCCGGCGTCTCGCATGAGCGACTTCGCGTACGACTTCGACCACTCGATCTCGTCAGCCGCCTTCGTGGGGCCGAACGCGGCGATCCCCGCGGCCGTGAGCACGTCCACCACGCCCGCAGCCAGCGGGTCGTCTGGCGCGACCACGACGAGGTCGGCCTTCACGCGTTCCGCGAGCGCGACGACCTCGGCAGGCTCGGTGATGCGGACGCCCTCGACACTCTCGCCGAACATCGAGGTGCCGGCATTGCCGGGGGCCACCCACAGTTTGCCCATGAGCGGGGACTGCGCGAGCCGCCAGGCGATGGCGTGCTCACGTCCACCCGACCCCAGCAGGAGGACGTTCATTCCCACTCGATCGTCCCGGGAGGCTTCGAGGTGATGTCGTAGACGACGCGGTTGATCTCCCGCACCTCGTTGGTGATGCGGTTCGAGATCTTGGCGAGCAGGTCGTAGGGGAGGCGCGCCCAGTCCGCGGTCATCGCGTCCTCGGCCTCGACGCAGCGGATGGCGACCGTGAAGCCGTAGGTGCGGAAGTCGCCCTGGACGCCGACGGACTTGGTGTCCGTGAGGACGGCAAAGGCCTGCCAGAGGTCGTAGTAGACCTGCGCCTTCTTGATCTCGTCCATCACGATCCAGTCGGCACGGCGCAGGACATCGAGCTTGTCGCGCGTCACCTCGCCGATCACGCGGATCGCGAGGCCCGGTCCGGGGAACGGCTGGCGGTAGACCATCTCGTCCGGTAGGCCGAGTTCCTTGCCGACGCGCCGCACCTCGTCCTTGAACAGGTTGCGCAGCGGCTCGATAAGAGTCAGACGCATGTCCTTCGGCAGCCCGCCGACGTTGTGGTGCGACTTGATCTTCACCGCGGCGTTGTTGCCGGTGGAGGCCGACTCGATCACGTCGGGATAGGTCGTCCCCTGCACGAGGAAGTCGACACGGCCGAGTGAGCGGGTCTCGTCCTCGAAGAGGCGGATGAACGTCTCCCCAATGCGCTTCCGCTTGGTCTCCGGGTTCGTGACCTCGGCGAGCTGGCTGAGGAAGCGGTCGGTCGCGTCCACGTGACGCAGTTTGATCGCCATGTGTTTGGTGAAGGTCTCGACGACGCGCTCGGCCTCGCCCATCCGGAGCAGACCGTTGTCCACGAAGATGCATGTGAGTTGGTCGCCGACAGCCCGGTGCACCATCGCAGCCGCCACGGCGGAGTCGACGCCGCCCGAGAGCGCGCAGATCACCTGGCCGTCGCCGACCGCCTTGCGGATCGCCGCCACGGATTCTTCGACGAAGTTCCCGGCGGTCCATTCACCCTTACAGCCGGCGACTTCGAACAAGAAGTTCCGGATCAGCGTGTCGCCCTGCGGTGTGTGGACGACCTCGGGGTGGAACAGGATGCCGAAGTACTTCGCGCCGTCGGTCATCACCGCCACCGGAGCGTTGTCCGACTGCGCGATCCCTCGGAAGCCCGGGGGCAGTTGCGTCACCTTGTCACCGTGCGAGGCCCAGACCGGCAGCGAGGCGGGCAGCCCCTTCAACAGCGGGTTGGCAGCCTCGGTCAGGTTCAGAATCGCGTGCCCGTACTCACGTTCCTCCGAGGGCTCCACGCGCCCACCGAGGGTGTGCGTCAGGAGCTGCATCCCGTAGCAGATGCCGAGGACCGGGACGCCGGAGTTGATGACGTAGGGCGGGAGGGTCGGTGCGCCGTGCTCATACACCGAGGACGGGCCGCCAGAGAGGATGAAGGCTTTCACCCGCAGGTGGTTCAATTTCGATGCCGGGGTGTCCCATGGCACCATCTCCGAGTAGACGTTCGCCTCACGGATCCGCCGCGTGATGAGCATCGAGAACTGGGAGCCGTAGTCGAGGACGACGACGGTTTCGGGCGCATTCGGAGCAGGCGTGAGTGCGGCACCCGGCTCGCGTGCGCCCGCCACTTCGAGGTACGTTGCGACCTCGGTATCACCGGAAGTGCGAACCCGATCCGCCGGGGCGGAGATGTCGGTCGTATCGACCATCGAACTGCCTGACCGGGGAGAACGCCGCTAGGTAACGATGGTACCGGTGCCCCCTCCGAGGGGTCAACGCGAATCTGTGAGGCTTCATGAACGATTCGCTCGCACACCTCCCTCGCAAGGTCGTCTCCGGCGCGATGCTGCTGCTGGACGAGGCAGGACGTCTCCTCATCCTGAAGCCCACGTACAAAGACGGATGGGAGATCCCCGGCGGATTGGCCGAGCTCGGCGAGTCCCCCTGGCAGGCTGCTCGGCGCGAGGTACTGGAGGAGGTCGGCCTCGACCGGGAGGCTGGGGCGCTGCTGTCGGTGGAATGGCGTCCGCCGATGGAGAACGTGGGTGACGGCGTCCACTTCATCTTCAACGGAGGCCTGGTGACCCCGGCTCAGGCCGCATCGATGCGCCTGCAAGCCTCGGAGATTGCCGAGGCACGGTTCTTCCCACCTGAGGAAGCATGCGCGCTGCTTCCGGATCGGCTCGCGGCACGCGTGCGACCAGCGCTGGCAGTCCGACCGCATGGGCCACCGGTCTACCTCGAAGCCGGTCACATCCGAGGTGGCCCAGGGTTCACCCTTCCCTGGCAGCCGTAGGCACAGCCCTGCGATACGATTCGAGCACAACCCGGACGCACTCGGAATCACGGTGGAGGCCAGCACGATGCGGATCGCCATCGGCAGCGACCACGCCGGGTTCGAACTCAAGGGGCTCCTGGCGGACGAACTCCGCGCCCTCGGCGACGAGGTTACCGATTTTGGCACCGACTCGACCGAGTCCTGCGACTACCCGGACATCGCGCTTCCGCTGGCTGAAGCGATCGCGGCCGGGAAGCACGACTTCGGCGTCCTGATCTGCTCGAACGGTGTGGGCCCTTCGATCGTCGCGAACAAAGTACACGGCGTGCGGGCCGCGGTCTGCCACGACGTCTTCTCCGCGAAGCGTGCTCGCGAACACACCGACGTGAACGTCCTCTGCCTCGGCGCCTGGGCGATCGGGCGTGGCGCAGCCTCCGAGGTACTGCGCGCCTTCCGCGACGCGCGCTTCGAGGGCGGCCGACACGAGCGCAGGCTCGCCAAGGTGAGGGCCATCGACGACCAGACGCGCGCCAGCCAGCGCGCGGGCGCCTAGCCATCACTCCGGCGCGCAGGGGAACCACCTCGTGATCCGCGCCTCCGGACGAGCAGCACGCGCCCTCAGCACGTTCAACGCCGCACGCGGAGTCGCGCAGGCCGCCGCCCGCGTGGCCGCGAAGCGAGGCTTCCCTCGCATCGAGGGCCGGATGGCCGTCCGCGGCCCGTCAGCCGAAGTCCAGATCGTGCGTGACCAGCACGGTGTCGCCCACGTCTTCGCCGCCACCGAGGCGGATGCCCTGTTCGGCCAGGGGTTCGTGCACGCGCAGGACCGTCTCTTCCAGATGGCCGGCGCGCGGCGGCTCGCCTCCGGCCGCATCGCGGAGGTCCTCGGGCCCGCCGGTGTGAGCAGCGACCGCTTCATGCGTCGAGTGGGGCTCCACCGCGCCGCGGCCATCGACGCCGCGTCGCTCGACCATGACTTCCGCGGGCTTCTCAACGCCTACTGCGCCGGGGTTAACGAGGGCGCGCGCACGCTCGCGGAACTGCCACCCGAGTTCTCCGTGTTCGGGCAGTGGACACCGTGGACGCCGCA
>SCVR01000423.1 GCA_004296805.1 Dehalococcoidia bacterium | reverse complement strand
TTCGAGCATGGCGCGATTCTTTCCCCAGAAATCAAACTCATACCGGAAGCTCAAGGGATTGATAACCCCCAAGAGAATCTTAATCCCAGCCACCTCGTGATTTAAGGCGGCAAAGACCCCGTGCTGGGAAATCCGCTCATACGTGAGCGAGGCGTCGGCGTCCAGGAACGGCAACAGCCGCGCGCCTTCCACGTTTACGAGGCCTTGCGCCTCCCGAAGCCGGGCCGATGCGACCTTGAGACCGGGGTTGTCCTTCAGCGCTGTCTCCATGAGCTGGTTGAGCTCGGGATTGCCGAACTGCTCCCACCAGCGGTCGTCCGGCCATTGCTGCAGGCGGCTTGTCACCTCCGCCAACGTCTCCTTCATTTCCGACGGCTCGATCAATTCTGCCGGGGAATCGCCTGGTGGGATCCAGGCGCAACTGTCCAGAAAGAGCATGCAGCCGATCCCGAACCCGGCACACAGCCGCCAGGCCGTGACGGAATGAGCGGTCATGGCACCTCCTCCCCGAATTCTTCCGCCAGCATCTCCGGCAACGCTTCGTCTGCAGTTGGATGCAAGGGCAGCTGCGTGGGAACCGCCAACCAGACGAGCGCGGCCAATCCCAAAAACAGGTAGCTGGCTATGAGAAAGGCGTCGTTCAACCCGAGGATGGCGGCGGACTGCTTGATGAGCATCGCCAGCTTGCCCTTGACCATGGCCGGATCGAGTCCAGCGCCACCCAACTGGGCTGAGAACCGCTCTAACCCATCGAATGACACGAACTGTCGGCCCCCAAAATGGTCTGCCAAATGCAGCTGATGAAATGGGGTGCGTCGAAAGAGGACGATCCCTTGGAAGGTAATGCCGAAGGCTCCGGCCGCAATGCGCAGCAGCGCAGCCGATTCCGCCGCACGTCCAACCAGCCGACCAGACAAACCGTGCAGGGTCAGGACGGTTAGCGGGGTGAAAAACGCACCGAGGAACAGGCCTTCGAACACCATGGGCCAGAAAATCTGGTCATACGAATGGGGGTCGTCGAACAGGCCGATCCAATAAAAGACACCGGCAAACCCAAGACAGTTCAGGCTCGCAAGCAGCCGAGCGTCGACGCGTTTACAGAGCTCATGCATGACGGCGATCGCCGGCGCTCCCAGCAGGAGCATGGGCAGAAACACCAGGCCGGCCAGAAAAGACGAATAGCCCAGCAACACCTGAAGCTGGACGATAAACAGTGCGAGCAGCCCCTGGATCGAGAGGAACCCGGCCGTCAGACAGATGACCCCGATCGCAAAATTACGATGGGCGAACAGCCGGACATCCACTGCGGGATGGCGCTCGCCCAGTTCCCAGACAACCAGGCAGGGCAGCGCCACGAGGACGACGACCAGCACGCCGCGGAGGAAGGGCGAATCCAGCCAGTCAAAATCGTTCCCCATATTGAGCAGCGTCTGGATACCGCCCAGGACCAGCACCAGGAGCAGAAACCCGACGAGGTCGAAACGAATGCGGCGACGCTCGAATCCCCGACCATACAACAACGCCCCGGTGATGCCGGCGATGGCCAAGGCAAATGGGATATTCAGATAAAACAGATGACGCCAGCCGAGTTCGTCGGCAATCCAGCCCCCCACGGGGAGACCGATGGTAAATGGCATCAACGT
>SCVR01000382.1 GCA_004296805.1 Dehalococcoidia bacterium | reverse complement strand
TACGCCCTCGACCACCGGGGGCACGGGAAGTCAGATGGGGGACGGGTCGAGATCGACTCGTACCAGCAGTACCTGGACGACCTCAAGACGTTCTTCGACCTCGTGCAGCGGGAGCAGCCGGGGCAGAAGATCTTCCTCGTCGGCCACAGCATGGGCTCTGCGATCAGCCTCGGCTATGTGCTCGACCACCAGGACGAACTCGCGGGCCTCATCCTCTCCGGCGGCGGTATCGCCAAGCCCGGGACGCCGCTACCACCGACGCCGGAGCCGATGCCGGGCACGAAGATGCGCGCCCCCCTCGAGACCGGCTTCCTCGCGCGCGACCCGCGAGTCGCCATCGACTACGACGCCGACCCGCTGAACTACCGCGGCCCGATCCCTGTCGCCCGCGACGAGGCGATGGCGCCGATGCGCCTCGCGATCCAGGAGCGCGTGGGCGAGATCCGGCTGCCGATCCTGATCATGGCAGGGACCGGCGTCCCCGACGGTGAGCGCAGCACAACGCTGCACCAGCACGTTGGGTCGAAGGACAAGACCCTCCGCCTGTACGAAGGCCTGAAGCACGAGATCTTCAACGAGCCGGAACACCCGCAGGTGATGGCCGACCTCGAAGCCTGGGTCGCCGCGAGGCTGTAGCCCGCCCTATCCGCGCTGACGCACGTAATTGAGTTCCACGACGCCAGTCGAATACGGCTTCGCCGACGTGAGCGTGAACGTGGAGTGGACGCCGTCCGCGAACACCCGCTTCCCGCCGCCCAGCATCAGGGGGTAGAGCAGCAGGTGCAGTTCGTCGACGAGGTCGGCGGCGAGAAGCGCGTGGACGAGCTGGCTGCTGCCGTCCGTGAGGACGTCACCCTCAGTCGAGGCCTTCACCGCCCGTACTGACTCGATCACGTTGTCGCGGATGACGGTCGTGTTGCGCCAGATCGGCTTGTCGAGCGTGCGCGAGACCACGTACTTCTTGGGGGCGTTCATCATGTCCCCAAACGGGTCACCGGCCGGCATCGGCTCGAAGGCCTCGGCGTGGGTCACGTAGGTGCGCCGACCGAGGAGGAACGCCCCGACGTTCTGCATCAGAGCGCCGAAACTCTCCCCGATCGCGTCGTCCCAGTACGGCAACGTCCACGCGCCGTACTTGAAACCGCCATCGCGGTCCTCGTCCTCGCCGCCCGGCGCCTGGATCACGCCATCCATCGACATGAACTCCGACACGACGAGTTTGCCCATCACGACCTCCATCAGTGCCGTCACAGCCTACGGTGCCCCACAGGACCACACTCACACCAGTCCCTCGACGTAGCGCGCGATCGCGAGGGCTGAGGTCAGCCCGGGGGACTCGATGCCTCCGAGGTGGACGTAGGCGCCATCGCGGAAGATCAGGAAGTCCGGCGGAGTGTCGCCGGTGACTTCGATCTTCGGGCGGTAGCCAACCTGGCCCGGCGCTATGTCTTCGTCGGTGAGGCCGGAGAGGAAGCGGCGGCCTGCCTCTAAGAAGGCCGCGCGTGGGGCGTCGTCGACGCGGTAGTCGAGGGGTGCGCCCTCGGGCAGCCACTCGGTGTCGGGGCCGAGGTGCGCGACGCCATCGATGTCGGCGCTGAGATGCATCCCTGCACCGCCCGCCTGCGCCTGATGGCGTTGCACGTCACCCGAGGGGATCGGATAGACGGGGCGAGAGACAGCGCGACTGAACTCGGGAGTGACGAGGTCGTAGTAGCGCCCTCGGTTTACGCGCTGGCGGAGCGGCGGAAGGCCTCGGGCCGGGTCACCGTCGAGCGGAAGTCCGGCAAGGGCAGCCAGAGCAGGCGCACCGTGTCCGGCTGCGTTCACGAGGACACCGGCACGCAGCGAGGACTCTGCCCCCTCGGCGTCTCGTAAGTGGATGGTGGTGGCGCCCTCAGCACGTT
>SCVR01000381.1 GCA_004296805.1 Dehalococcoidia bacterium | reverse complement strand
TGAGGTGCACCGCTGGGCGCCAGTCGGATCGGCGGGCGCGCCTGCCGAGGCCGAACAGGCCGCTCGCTAACCTCGATCCCCTGTCTGTCGGAGAGGCGGCCCCGGTGGCCGAGGCGATCTTTACGCGCGACGGCGACGCGTTTGTCCCCACTGAGTACGCGAAGAGTCCGTGGAGTCCGGACGGCCTGCATGGCGGGCCGCCCGCAGGACTGCTGGCGTACGCCATCGAGCGGGCGATCGACGATCCGGGGATGCAACTCGCGCGGCTGACGGTGGACCTGTTCCGGATGGTGCCGGCGGTGCCCCTGCGGACGAGGGTCGAGGTCGTGCGCGGTGGCAAGCGTGTGATCGGCGTGAATGCCGCGCTGATCGCCGACGGTGTCGAGGTGGTACGGGCGACGGCGCTGCTGCTGCGACGCTCGGATGCGCCGGTCGGTGGCGGGGTGTATCCGCCACCAGCGGGGCCGGAGGGGATCGCCTCGCAGCCGGGGATCAGTCGCTTCCCCCTCGTGCCCCCGCCGGGCGCGCCGCTTGAGCGGCCGCACCTGCGCGGGTTCCACACCTCAGTTGAGACGCGATGGGTGTCAGCGCCGGGCGATCAGCCGCCGACGACGTGGGTGCGCATCCCGATGCCGTTCATCGCGGGCGAGGAAACGACCCATGTGACACGGATCGCGGCGCTCTCCGACTTTGGGAACGCGCTCGGCGGCCTCGCGGGCGTGGGGAAGAACCTGTCGTACATCAACGCGGACATCAACCTGCACCTGTTCCGCGAGCCGATCGGCGAGTGGCTGTGCGTGCAGATCGACCACCGCGATGAGGCGGAAGGCGTGGGCCTCGTCGAGTCACTGTGGTTCGACGAGCGGGGTCGGTTCGCGCGGGTGACGGAGTCGCGGCTCGCAAACGGTCGCTAGCGCCCGGCAGCCGCCTCGGTAGCGAGGCGCGCGATGGCATCTCGCTCCATGCGGTAGGGCAGCCACTCATCCTGCTGTGACATGCCGAGCGCCTCGTAAAAGCCGCGGGCGGGGTTCCAGTCGAGCACAGCGAGGTCGATGCGCGCCGCACCTCGCTCCCACGCGATCTGTGCGACGGCGGCGAGGATGGCACGCCCGGCGCCGGTACCGCGCTCCTTTTCGTCGACGAACAGGTCCTCGATGTAGATACCGGGGCGGCCTTCCCAGGTGGAATAGTTCGGGAAGAAGAGCGCGAAGCCGATGGGCTTGGCGTGGCCCTCGCTCAGATGCTCTGCGATGACGACCTCGAAGGCCGGGCGCGCACCGAAGCCGTCGCGCACCACGTCAGCCTCAGTGAGACGGACGTGTTCGACGGGCTCATTCTCGAAGCGGGCGAGTCCGCGCACGAACTCGACGATGGCTGAGGCGTCGCCGGGGACGGCGGGACGGACGCGGAGGGTGGGGTCGGGCGGCACGCAGGCTCCTCGAAAAGGTGGGGACGGATTCGGTCGAGCGCAGGGGGCATGCTACCTTCTTCGTCCGCTGAGCCGTGCAGGCGCTCGCGGGCCTCGAAACGATGGGCACGCCGATGAATCGCCTGGCCGGGGAGAGCAGCCCCTACCTCCGCCAGCACGCGGAGAACCCCGTCGACTGGTACCCGTGGGGTGACGAGGCGTTCGAACGCGCCCGCACCGACGGCAAGCCGATCATCCTGTCGGTCGGGTACTCCGCCTGCCACTGGTGCCACGTGATGGCGCATGAGTCGTTCGAGAACGCCTCGACTGCCGCGTTGATGAACGACTGGTTCGTGAACATCAAGGTGGATCGCGAGGAGCGTCCCGACGTGGACGCGGTCTACATGACGGTGACGCAGGCGCTGACCGGCCAGGGCGGATGGCCGATGACCGTGTTCCTGACGCCGGACCTCAAGCCGTTCTACGCGGGTACCTACTTCCCGGCCGTGGACAGCCACGGGCGTCCCGCGTTCCCTCGACTGCTCGAGTCGATCCACACGGCCTGGGAGGCGGAGCGCGAGAAGGTCGTGGAGTCGGCAGAGAAGATCACGACGCAATTGCGCGAGGCGACGCAGCGCGTGAACACGGGCACAGGCGCGGCCATCGACGCCGCGCTGTTGCCGCGGGTCGTCGAGGCGCTGCGAAACGAGTTCGACGAGGAGTGGGGTGGCTTCGGGCACGCGCCGAAGTTCCCCTCGCCGTCCAACCTCGAGTTCCTGCTGGCGTACCACGCGAGCCATCCGGACGACCCGCTGGAACCCAGCGCCCTCGACCTGGTCCTGCCTACGCTGCGGCACATGATGGACGGTGGGATCTACGACCACCTCGGCGGCGGGTTCCACCGGTACTCGGTGGACCAGCGCTGGTTGGTGCCGCACTTCGAGAAGATGTTGTACGACAACGCCCAACTGGCGCGCCTGTACTTGCACGCGTTCCAGATCGGAAGAGC
>SCVR01000380.1 GCA_004296805.1 Dehalococcoidia bacterium | reverse complement strand
GATCGCACGGCCAAGCGGACACCACAGGGGACGTGGACGGGGCTCGCGCCCACCTCGATGGGCCAGTCCTTCGACACGTCCTTCCGGACATGGGCGGTGATTCAGGGCACCGTAGTCCAGGACGAGGCACGCCCGCCCGCGGACGGCGCGCTGCCTGTCCGTCAGTACCACCGCTTCGTGAACACGACCCCGCACGTGCAGTACGCCGTCACCTGGTACGGCATCGCGGCAGCGCTCGTCGCGATCGCCGTGGCTCGTCTCGTCGTCGCGCCCCGTCGGGCCCGACGAGACGCGACGGTTGAGACCCCGCCTACTTCTTGAAGACCAATTGGAACTCCATGAAACCCTTGTCCTCGATCGAGAGGACCGAGGGTGCCTGCGGCTTCTGGATTGAGTAGTCGGCGAGGGCGATCTCGAGGCTACCGGCCACGATCACCTGTCCGCCTTGCCGTGCGCCCTCAAGGGGGATGGTGACGCGCTTCGTCACGCCGTGGAGGGTGAAGTCGCCGGTGGCGTCGAACTTCACCTTCGCGCCCTCGGCAGGCATCGTGGCGATGGCGATCGGCTGGGTGAGGACGAACTTCGCGGAGGGGAACTGGTTCGTCTGGAGGCCACTGCGCGCGTATGTGCTGTCGCGCCGCGAGTCATCGCTCTTGAGGGAGGTGAGGCCGACCGTGATCTCGGTCTTGGTGATGGCCTTGCCGTCGAAGGTGAGGCTGCCCGTCACGTCCCCGGTGCGGCCGATGGCGGTGTTGTTGCCGATGGAACCGAGGACCTCCTTGATCCGGTAACCCGCGAAGGTAGTGTCGCCTTTGACGATCTGGTAGGTCCCGCTGAGGTCACCCGAAGCGGCGGCGGTCGGGGTCGCGCTGGATGTGCCCGTGGCCGCGGCCGTGGCAGCGGCGGTACTGGAGGCCGCTGCCGCGGTCGCCTTGGCGAGAGCGGCATCGACCGAGGCAGCCTCGGGCTCGTCGCCGCTGAAGAACCAGAACAGGCCGCCAATCGCCACTACGACTAACACGGCCGCCAGCGCACCACCGATGATTACCATCCGACGCATAGACCACACCTCTCGCGCGCGCCCCTCCGGGTCACGCCTTCTTGAAGATCAGTTGGAACTCCACGATCGCGAGGTCATCGACCGACGCGACCACGATGGACTGCGGTGGCTTGATGCCAAAGTCAGAGAACAGCACCTCGGTGAAGCCGCTGACGACCGCCAACTCACCCTTGCGCGCGCCATAGAGGTGCGCGGTGACCGGACGCGTCACGCCGTGGAGGGTGAGGTCACCCACAAGGACAAGATGGAGTTCCTCGCCCTCGGCGGGTGCTGCCCCGATGTTGAAGGGCGTCGGGATGGCGAAGCGCGCCGACGGGAAACGGTCGGCCTCGATAGCCTGCGTGCGGAGCTGGCCGTCACGCCGGGTGTCGTCGCTCTTGAGGGCACGCATGTCTACGGAGACCTCGAGGCCCGCGACCATGCGGCCGTCGAAGGCGAACGAGGCCGTGACCTCCCGGCTGCGACCGACGGCGACATTCGAGCCCAGGCCCGCGAGTGTCTCCTTCACCCGGTAGCCAACGAACGATGGCCCGGCGACCACTCGATAACGGCCGGTGAGGTCAGCAGGGGCGACGCCAGCCGGTGCGACCTGACTCAACTCCGGGATCTGGACTGCCGGGCTCAGCGCGATGGGCCGAGGGCCGTCGGGCGTGGCATCGCGCAGGGCGTTGGCGAGGGAGGCCGGGGCGGGCTCACCCGCGTGGAGCAGTGACCACGCGCCGAGCGCGACGATGGAAGTGACGACTACGGCGGCCGATCCGCTGATGATGAGGGTCCGTCGCACGGTGGCTCCGAGGTGGTCGTTTGCCTTCGCAGTGTCGTCGAAGGCAGCGGGAGGGTGTGTGAACGAAGTGCGAATCCTCCGTAGCCACGACAATCTCTGACGTGCGCGTGAGGTGCACGGGCCACGACGGCGATGGCCCGCTAGCATGGTCGGACTCATCCTTCGACGCGACGGCGAGGACTCAGCGGATGGACGCACCAACCCCCACGACCCGCGATGTGCTGACGCAGGACGAAGCGATCGGACGCGCCGCGCGCGTGACCGGCGTCAAGTACGAGCTGGCCCTCGACCTCACGCAGGGAAGCCCGACGTATCGAGGGGACGTGACCATCCGGTTTCGTCTGGCCGACGCCGCGCCGGTGTTCCTCGACTTCACCGGCAAGCGTATCGATCGGCTGGAGGTGAATGGCCGCGCCGCGGAGTCCCCGACATGGACGGGATACCGGCTCACCCTCGATGCGCTCGCGGCGGAGAACACCGTCCACATTGTGTACGAGAACGAGTATGACCACACGGGAGACGGGTTCCACCAGTTCATCGACCCTGAGGACGGCCAAGAGTACCTCTACACCAACTTCGAGCCGTACTCGGCGCACCGCCTCCTGCCGTGCTTCGACCAGCCGGACATCAAGGCGCGCTACCACCTGACGGTGACCGCGCCGGCCGCATGGCAGTTGATCGCCAACAGCCAGCCCGAGAACACCTCAACACTCGCGGACGGGCGAGTCCGGACGGCGTTCGTGCAGACGCAGCCGTTCTCGACGTACCTGTTCGCGTTGATCGCCGGACCGTTCGAGGTGTTCCGCTCAAAGCATGGGGCGGTCGACCTCGGCTTCTTCGCGCGGAAGTCGCTGGCGCCGCACGTGGACCAAGACGAGCTGTTCGAGGTCACGAAGCAAGGACTCGACTGGTACGCGGAGTTCTTCGACTACCCGTACCCGTTCGGGAAGTACGACCAGGTCTTCGTGCCGGAATTCAACGCGGGCGCCATGGAGAACGTGGCGGCGGTCACGCACTCCGAACGGATGGTGTTCCGCGACCCGCCGACAGAGAACGACCGCCTGGGGCGCGCCGAGGTGATCCTGCACGAAATGGCGCACATGTGGTTCGGCGACCTCGTCACCATGCGGTGGTGGAACGACCTGTGGCTGAACGAGTCGTTTGCCACCTACATGGCGTACCTCTCGATGTTCGAGGCGACGCGGTTCAAGACGTCGTGGCAGGCGTTCAATTCGGGGATGAAGAACTGGGCGTACCGGCAGGACCAGTTGGTCACGACCCATCCGATCTCGGGCATCGTGGCCGACACGGAGCAGACGTTCCTCAACTTCGACGGGATCACCTACGGCAAGGGCGCGGCCGTCATCAAGCAGCTGGTGGCGGCGATGGGGATGGAGGGCTTCCGCGAGGGGATGCGCCTCTACTTCAAGGAGCACGCCTACGGGAACACGACGCTCTCCCAGTGGCTCGATGCCCTCGGCCAGGGCGTGGGGCGTGACCTGCACGGGTGGGCCCAGGCGTGGCTGGAGACACCCTCGCTGAACACGATCGCCGCCGAGGTCGAGCGGGACGGCGAGCGGATCAGCGCGCTGGCCCTGCGGCAGACCGCACCGCCGGCGTATCCAACACTGCGCCCTCATCACGTTGAGATCGCGCTGGTGCGGGAAGAGGGCGCCCGGATCGTCATCGACTCCGTGCCGGGGGACATCGATGGCGCGCGGGCGGAGGTGCCGGGTGCGGTCGGTAAGCCTGCACCGGACTTCGTCTTCCCGAACTACAACGACCATGCGTTCGCGAAGATGGCCCTAGACGAGCGGTCGCTGGAGTTCGTGCGTTCGAGCCTCGAACGAGTGGACGACGCGCTGCTGCGGCAGTTGATCTGGCAGACACTCTGGAACATGGTGCGCGACCAGCAGTTGAAGTCCACGGACTACCTCGAACTGGCGGGGCCGAAGGTGGCGATGGAGCATGACCACGAGTTGGTCGAGACGATCCTGTCGCAGATGACCGCGACGCTGGCGCGATACGTGCCCGAGGAGAAGAAGTTGCAGGCGGGGCAGCGGATGTTCGGGCTGTGCCTGGACGCGCTGCAACGGACGACCGATCCCGACCTGCGGATCATGTGGGCACGCACGCTCATCGGCGTCGCGATCAGCCCACAGGATATCCGTCACTGCGGCGACCTCGCGGACGGCAAGGTGGAGATCACCGGACTGACTATCGACCAGGAGATGCGGTGGAGCATCGCATCCCGGTACGTCGCCTACGGCCTCGAAGGTGCCACGGAGCGGGTAGCGGAAGAACGGCGGCGCGACCCGTCCGACCGAGGCCAGCGCGCGCTGCTGCGGTGCGAGGTCTCCGTGCCGGACGCCGCGGTGAAGGCGACTGCGTGGGAGAAGTTCCAGACCGGGCCATCGGCGTACGGGTCGCTGCACCTGACTGGCGCGGCGATGGGAGGCTTCCACTACTGGTCGCAGGCCTCGCTGCTCCAGCCATACATCGAGCGGTACTTCAAGGCGCTCCCGGGAATCTTCGAGCGCGAGGAACGGGAGTTCTCCGGAACCTACTTCTCGAACCTGTGGCCCTCGTACCTCGTGGATCGGCCGACGTTGGAACGGGCGCAGCGGCTGCTGGCGGCAACGCCGGAGTCCTCGACGCTACTCCGGCGGTCACTGCGCGAGGCGATCGACGACCTCGAACGGGCCGTGAAGTGCCGCGAGTTTGCGGCGTCGTAGAGGGCACGCCCCCTCTCCAGCCCCCTCTGCTTACCAGCAGCGGAGCCGCGGGACGTAGCGAGCGGGGCCGATAGACTGGCGGCCTGGTAGCGCGGCGACGTCGATGAGCGCGCCGACGACGATCCGGGGGCCCTGTGAGACGTCCGAAGTTCCACGGCTGGTGGATTGTGTTCGCCGGTGCGGCGATCCAGTTCGTCATGTCCGCGCTGATGATGCAGTCGTTCGGGTTCTACGCCGCTGCGTTGGTGAAGGAGTTCGGCTGGAGCCGGGGCACAGTGGGCGCTGCGTTCTCATTCGGGCGTGTCGAGGGGCCGATGGGGCCGCCGCAGGGCT
>SCVR01000379.1 GCA_004296805.1 Dehalococcoidia bacterium | reverse complement strand
TGCCGCCCGAGTGGGACGACGCGGCCGGCGGCCCCTGCCCACGTCTGGAGCTGCCGAGCCTGATCCGCGACCAGCGCACGGCCGGCGCCGTCCTCCGCCTCTACTGCGGCGACCTCGCCTGCCCGGTCGACCGCCAGTGCGGCCCGACCGATCACCCCGCGACGCCCTGCTGCGCCGAAGGCTCGTTCTGCGCTCGCGACGCCGCCACGGGCGAAGGCGCCTGCCTCGGCCCCGGCGGCTGACGCCACCGCCCGCTGCCCGTGTCGGAGTAGGAATGCCCCTCACGGGGCACCCCCTCCACAGATCCGGACGGGCGCTGCTAGCGCATCCGGCTCCCACCTCGGGTCCTGACGGCGAAACGGGCTTGGGGATAGGGGTGCAGAATGCGGACGGGCGGCAAATAGCGGTCCACCAGCCCAAACAACCGCTCCGCCGTCATGCGGTCCCTCTGGCTGCGGCGTCGTAGGGAACGCCCCCAGAGGCGACCGACCTGGCGACGGAACGTGCGCAGGACGGGTGCGTTGCGAGGCACGGCGTGGTACGCGAAGTACCCGCGTACGACGCTGCCCAGCCACACGCCCTGCTCGGGGATGGAGTCGTGGCGGCGGCGCTGCATCTCGGCTTTCACCTCGTGCAGCTTGTCCGCCATCCGCTTCCGCATGGTCTGCCGCAACACACAGAACTTCGCGTTCCGGGTCTTCCCGCAGATGTGCGTGAAGCCGAGGAAGTTGAAGGTCTCCGGTTTCCCTTCGCCGCGCGCCGTTCGATCCGGGACGGCGAACCGCCCGAATTCGAGCAACCGCGTCTTGTTCGGGTGCAGTTGCAGGCCGAACTTGGCGAACCGCTCGCGCAGCTCGACCAGCAACCGCTCGGCATCCTCGCGGTGTTGGCAGCCCATCACGAAATCGTCGGCATAGCGCACGATGAGCACCTCACCGCGCGCATTCCGCTTCCTCCAGTGCTGGACCCACAGGTCGAGGACATGGTGCAAGTACAGGTTCGCCAGCAGGGGCGACACCGTCGCCCCCTGCGGCGTCCCTTCCTCGCACGCCGTCCATCGCCCTGCCTCCATCACCCCGGCGGCCAGCCATTTCTGGACCAGCCGCACGACCCGTTTGTCCGCAATCCGGTGCTCGACGAACTTCACCAGCCATTCGTGCTGGATGGTGCCGAAGAAGTCACGGATGTCTGCGTCGAGCACCCAGTTCACCTTGCGCTGCTCCAGCGCCACCGTCAGCGCGTCCAGCGCTTGATGCTGATCGCGCCCCGGGCGGAACCCGTACGAGAAGCCGAGGAAGTCCGTCTCGTAGATCGCGTTGAGCACCTCGACGACGGCCCGCTGGACGATCTTGTCCTCCAGCGCGGCGATGCCGAGCGGCCGTTGCCGCCCGTCCGCCTTCGGGATGTACGCCCTGCGCGACGCCTTCGCTCGATACGCTCCTCGCTGCACACGGTCGTGGAGGTCCCGGAGGTTGCCCTCCAGGTTCCCGCCGTACTGCTGCCACGTCACGCCATCAACCCCGGCTGCGGCATGCCGCTTGAGGCTGAAGTAAGCCTTCCGAAGCCTCTCGACGCTCACGTGGTGGAGCAACGCCGTGAACCGCACCTTCTTGTCCCTTCGCGCCACCTCCCGTACCCGGTCCAGCGCGCTGGGCGCGCCTGCCCGGCTCTGCGTCCGGAGCGCGTTGCGCTGGGCTGAGTTGCCCTTGGCCGGTCCCCTTCCCTCCACCACCTCCGCAGCCCTGTCCGCTCCGGCGTTGTTCGGCGGCTTCTTCGGTACTACGAGACCGTCCGACTTCCCGTGCCCGTTCATCACCGGCTTCGACCTCCTGGCCTCCCCGGCGCGTCCTGCAGCACCATCGCCGCAGGCGGACGCGGGATCTCCCGGTTCCCGTACGCGGTGCGTACAAGCATGCTCGGGGTCTCAGACCGCGCGGAGCCGACACGCACCTCGCGCGGATAGCGGTGCGCGTCGTTTCGCCTTCCGCTCCAGGCAAAGAGCGTCGGCGCCCCGGAGTAGTCAGGCATTTTCGCGGTTCCATACCCGGCCTGCTTGCACCCCTGTCCATGCTTCGCCTCCGAGGTCACCCTCGGTTGCGCAGGACTCAGGGCCGTGCTGGGTCGCTACTCCTTGCACGTAGGGGACTTTCACCTCCTCCACCGCGCCGGTCTTTCCCGGCGCACCGCCCGGTACCTGTTGCGCCGGCCCGAGCTGGATGCGGAATGGCGGACGCACGTCCCGGCCCTGCTGGACTGGATCAAGGAGACCCTGGGCGACACGGACCCGAAATGGCTCGGCGCCACGGGGATCCGCGAGCAGCTCATCTGGCGGCAGCTGGCCGGCAGCCACACGGCGCGCTACGCGTCCGTGCGCGCCATGCTGTACGAGGCGACGGGGAACGAGGCGTACCGCGAGGAAGCCCTGCGCTCGCTGGCCCTGGCCGGCTACCTCGAGCGCGACGACGGCGTGGTCCCGTTCAGCCTCTGCGACGACAGCGTCTGGTTCACCGACGGCTACTTCGACTACGTGCCGCACTTCCTCGACGCGATGGCGGCGCTGCCGGAGCTGGCTCCCGCGGGCGAGGACCACCTGCTGCGGTCGTCCTCCGTCGTCACGGACGTCGCGTACGCCCCGGGCCGAGTGGAGTACACGACGTTCCACGACGAGGGTGTGGAGCTGCTGCGCCTCGCGTTCGTGCCGGCCCGGGTGCTCGCCGACGGAAGGCCGCTCCCGACCGGCGACGCGTCGTCGGTCGATTCGTCCTTCTCCTTCGACCCGGCCCGCAACGTCCTGCAGGTGCGCCGCCGGGGCGCAACCCACGTCGTCATCGCGGCCGAATAGGGAAGTCCAACGCCGCGTTGCGTCCGAAGGCCCCTTCGCCGGCGCCCGGGGCGTCTTTCAGGCCGGCGAAGCCGTCGCGACCGGTCCAGGGCTTGATTTCAGGAAAGG
>SCVR01000378.1 GCA_004296805.1 Dehalococcoidia bacterium | reverse complement strand
GCCTCTCGGCAGCGATCCGGCCACAGGCCTCGCGGTCTACGTGAAGAGCGGACGGTTCGGGCCGTACGTCCAATTGGGTGAGGACCCGGAGTCACCGAAGGCCGAGAAGCCTCGACGTGGCTCGCTTTGGCCGGGCATGACACCCGAGTCGCTCACCCTCGATGACGCCCTCACCGTGCTGTCCTTCCCCAAGGTCCTTGGCCAGCACCCCGAGACCGGCGACGACGTGACCGCGCAGGACGGTCCGCGCGGCCCTTACGTGAAGTCCGGGACGAACAGCCGCAGCATTGAGGGTGGCCACTTCGCCATGAAGACGCTCACCCTGGAGGAGGCGCTGCGCTTGCTCGCGGAGCCGCGCAAGTTCGGGCGCGGAGGAGGCGTATCGCAGTCGGCGCTCGCCGACCTCGGGCCCCATCCTGACTCCGGCGCCTCGATCACGGTGCGCACCGGCAAGTTCGGCCCGTACGTCACTGATGGCGTGGTGAACGCGTCGTTGCCGAAGGGGCGCGATCCGAAGTCGCTCGACATGCAGGGCGCTCTCGATCTCCTCGCCGCCCGGGAGGAACGCCTTCGCGCCGAGGGCAAAGACCCGCGCGCACCCAAGGCGAAGACCACCCGGGCGCGGACGACCACATCGAGGCCGCGCGCCGCCGCTGGTCGCACCACGCGAAGCCCGCGCCGCTCGGCGTAGGCGTATCCTGATGGCATCCTCGGGCGGGGAATCCGAGGGCGACCAATGCCTCGAACGTCACGCGCTCGCTCGGAAGAGCCCGCGCCTCTCGCCGAACTGCCGCCCGCGTCGCTGGCCGCGCTTGATGCTTACCTCGCACAGGTCGAGGCAGTCCGTCGCCGTTCCCCTCTGACTGTCCGGAACTACCGCTCTGACCTGACCCACTACCTCAGCCACATCGCCGCTCGCGGGATCGATCACCACGTGGCAGGACGCGCCGACGTGCGCGGCTACCTCGCGAGACTGCGCGAGGAGGGCCTGGCGGATGCCTCGATCCGACGGCGCGCCGCGACCGTACGCGGCTTCTATCGGTGGCTGGACGCCGAGGGTGTCGTGCTTCAGAACAAACCCGGCGACTCCATCCTCCGGCTGCGGTATCCAAAAGTCGGCCGCCGCCTGCCTCACTTCCTCTCGGTCGACGAAGCGAGCGCGCTCGTCTCCGCACCGGACGAGGACACGCCGAACGGACAGCGTGACCGAGCGATCCTCGAACTGCTGTGGGGGGCTGGTCTGCGCGTCAGCGAGATCGCCAGCCTCGATGTCGTTGACCTCGACCTGACGAATGGACAGGTGCGGGTGACCGGCAAGGGGGACAAGACGCGCATCTGCCTGTATGGCGAGCCTGCTCGAAAGGCGCTGCGTCGCTACCTCGATGACGGCCGGCCGAAGCTGGCGACGGGCGCTCAGACTGCTCTATTCCTCAACCGCTCCGGCGGGCGACTGACGGCGCGCTCGGTGCAGACGATGGTGCACAACGCGGGGATGCAGGCGGCGCTCCAGTCGCGCGTCCACCCGCACATGCTGCGCCACACGTTCGCGACCCACCTCATTGAAGGGGCGGCCGACCTGCGCGTGGTGCAGCACTTGCTGGGCCACGCCTCGGCTGACACGACGCAGATCTACACCGCGGTCGCGCACCGCCGGAAGAGCACTTTGATCTCGGATGCCCTTGGCCGCGCCCGTTCCTCCGAGGCGGCCCGTCGCTCCGGATTCGGGCGGCCTGCAGGGCCGAGTGACGAGCCCGCTGCCGTCTGACCCTCCCTGCGGTTAACATTGACCTTCGCTTCGGCAGCATGCCGAGCAAGGAGACTCATGCGCGTCCTGGTACTCAATGGCCCGAATCTGAACCTGCTTGGCACCCGCGAACCCGAGATCTACGGGCGTGAATCGCTCGCGGACATCGAGGCGGGCCTGCGGGCACACGCCGAGAGCCTCGAGGTCGAGATCG
>SCVR01000377.1 GCA_004296805.1 Dehalococcoidia bacterium | reverse complement strand
CGATGCGAAAGTGGACCTGTCGCCGCAGAACGCCTATATCCGCCGGCTCCAGCACGAACTGGCGGCGCGGCATGCGCTCGTCTCCGCCTCGAACGGCCGCGAGCCGTATCGCTACGTCACCATCCTGCAGGAGACGATGAGCCCGAACCGCGGCCTCCCCTGGGCCGAAGACGGCCGCCGTCGCGCGCGATGACATCGACGGGCGGCAAGCGAGGCGTGTTCGTCACCCTGGAGGGTGGCGAGCACGCGGGGAAGTCCACGCAGCACGAGGCGCTGCTCCGTCTCGTCCGCGACGCTGGCCGCGAGGCAGTCGCCTGCCGCGAGCCCGGTGGCACCGCCCTCGGCGAGCGGCTCCGCGCGGCACTCTTCGCGTCGACGCCGGACGAGCCACCCCCGTCACCTGAGGCGGAACTATTGACGTTCAATGCCGCCCGCGCGCAACTGGTCCGCGAGGTGATCCGCCCCGCCCTCGACCGTGGTGCCGTTGTGATCTGTGACCGCTTCGCCGACTCGACGGTCGCCTACCAGCAATACGGCCGAGGCCTCGATGCCGGCCTGGTCGCCTCAGCCATCCGTGTGGCGACCGGCGGCCTCACCCCCGACCTCACCGTCCTGCTCGACCTCGACCCCGCCGATGCCGCACGCCGCGTCTCCACCGAGACGGACTACCTCGAACGCGAAGCCCTCGGTTTCCACCGCAGCGTCCGTCGGGGCTTCCTCGAACTCGCCGCTGCCGAGCCCTCGCGCTGGCTTGTCTTGGACGCTACGAAGCCGGCGATGCAGATCACGCACGCGGTATGGGGGCGGCTGCAGGGGCTGCTCTAGCCGCATGGTGATGTTCCAGGAGTTCCACGACCCGCGCCTCGTCGCCGTCTACGACGCGTGGGGCGACAGGCGTCTCGACACGGCCTTCTATCTCGGCCTGGCTGCCGAGTTGTCCGTGACCGCCATCGTGGACATCGGCTGCGGTACCGGAGAGATCACTTGCGCGCTGGCGCTACAGGGCCACCGCGTCACCGGAGTCGACCCCGCGCCCGCGATGCTGCAGGTGGCGCGTCATCGCCCTGGCGGCGAACTCGTGCGCTGGATCGAGGGCGATGCGAGCAGCCTTGAGGGCCAGCCCGCCGACCTCGCGATCATGACAGCGCATGTCGCGCAGGTGATCCACCATCAAGACGCGTGGCGTGCGACCCTCACTGCCGCGCACCGAGCGCTCCGTCCCGGCGGCCACCTTGCTTTCGAGAGCCGCAACCCCGACGCGCGCGCCTGGCTTGCCTGGACTCCCGAGGCGTCTCGCCAGCGCCTCGACACTCCGGTCGGTGTAGTGGACGTGTGGTTCGACCTCACCGAGGTGGTCGGCGACCTCGTGCGGTACGACATTCACTACGGCTTCGCCTCGGGTAGTGAGGAGTTGGTCTCTTCGAACGCCTTACGCATCCGCAGTCAGGCGGGGCTCGAACGGTCGCTCACTGACGCGGGGTTCGAGGTGCGGCACGTGTTCGGCGATTGGGAACGAAGCCCCGTTGGGCCGGATAGCCCAGAACTGATCTTCGTCGCGACTCGAAGCTGACGACCGTCACGAAGAAGCCCCCGCGTGAGCGGGGGCTTCTCTGGTTACGGGCTGCGAGACGTTTAGGAGACGCGCTCGAAGATGGTGGCGATACCCTGACCGCCGCCGATGCAGAGGGAGACGAGGCCGTACCGGCCGCCGGTGCGCTCCAGCTCGTACATCGTCTTGATCGCGAGGATGGCGCCCGTCGCGCCGACCGGGTGGCCGAGGGCGACCGCGCCGCCGTTCGGGTTCGTGCGGTCAGCCGGCAGGTTGAGGGCGACCGAGCAGGCCGCCGTCACTGCTGCGAAGGCCTCGTTCAACTCGATCACGTCCATGTCCTGGACGGTGAGGTTGGCCTTCTTCATCACGTTCTGGATCGCGGGGATCGGGCCGGAGCCCATGATCTTCCAGTCCACGCCAGCCTCGGCGCGGGCGACCATGCGCATGCGCGGCTTAATGCCGAGTTCCGCAGCCTTGCGGGCCGTCGTCACGACGAGGGCGGCTGCGCCGTCGTTGATGCCGGACGCGTTGCCAGCGGTCACGGAGCCGTCGCTCTTGAAGGCGGGGCGAAGCTTGCCGAGCACTTCCATCGAGGTCGCACGGGGGAACTCGTCCTTCGCGAACGTGATCGTCTCGCGGCCCTTCTTCACCTCGATGGGCGCGATCTGCTCGTCGAAGATGCCAGCCGCGATCGCCTTGATCGCACGCTCCTGCGAGCGGACGGAGTACTCGTCCTGCACGGAGCGAGAGACCTCGTACTGCGCAGCGAGGTTCTCAGCGGTGATGCCCATCGGCACGTTGTCGAAGGGGTCGGTGACGAGGTCCTGCGTGCCGTCCTCGAGGAGGCCGTCGCCGTAGCGGTAGCCGAAGCGTCCCTTGCGGACGTAGTACGGCATCATGCTCATGTTCTCGGCGCCGCCCGCGACGACGATGTCGGCGTCGCCCGTCTGCAGCCAGCGCGCGGCGGTGTTGATCGCCTCAAGGCCGGAGCCGCAGATGCGGTTCACCGTGTACGCCGGGGTCCCGATCGGCATGCCCGCCTTGATCGAGGCGTGACGGGCGATGTACCCGTCTTCCGCGACCTGGCCGACGCATCCGAGGATGACCTGATCGATCTGTTCGGGCGAAAGGCCCGCGCGCTTCACCGCTTCACGGATGACGTGCGCGGCGAGGTCCGACGCCGGCGTCTCGCTGAGCGAACCGCCCATCGAGCCGATGGCCGTACGCGCGCCGCTGAGGATGACGATCTCCTCCATGGAGGTACCCCCGGTCGCTACCCGCCGCCCCTCGCGGTCGGGATGCTGGTCTGGACGCCGCTGAAGCGGCGCGCTCTGAGGCGCGCGAGACACTGGACGGCTTACGCAGTGTAAACCCGCGCAGGCATGTCGAATATGCCTTGGCATCCAGATCCGAGCCCAGTCCGACGCGGGTTTGCCCGGCGATCTGGCCGCTTCTAGACTGGCCGGATGGCGCGCTCCGTGACCGTCCGGGTCCCTGCCACCTCCGCGAACCTCGGCCCCGGCTTCGACGCCCTCGGCGTCGCGCTGGACTGGGCTGGCGAGATCACGCTGTCCGAAGTTCCCTCCCCGGTCGAGCCGGCTGGCTCCATGGAGCGCCTCGCCCTGATGGCGGCCACCGCGCTCTTCGCTCAGGCCGGTGAGCCGATGCCCCCTCTGGCCGCTGAGTATCGGGGGGACATGCCGATCGGGCGGGGTCTCGGGATGTCCGCTGCCGCCTTCGCGGGCGGCGTCGTCGCGGCGAACGAGTTCGTCACGAGGGCAGCCATTGAGGACCTGATTCCCCTCGCCTTCAAGCTCGAGGGCCACGGGGACAACATCATCCCGACGCTCCTCGGTGGGTTCTGCGTCGTGGCCGACGACGATGATGGGCCGGTCTGGTGCCGCATCGAGCCCCCGGCTGACCTCCGCCTCGCCCTCTTCGTGCCCGACTTCGACATGCCGACCCACGAGTCGCGCGAGCGGCTCCCGAAGTCGCTGACCCGAGGCCAGGCGGTCCACAACATCGCCCGGGCCGCCCTCGTCGTCGCGGCGATCACCCAGCACCGCTATAACCTGCTCGGCACCGCCACGCAGGACATCCTCCACCAGCCTGCGCGGGCGACCTTGTTCCCGGCGATGCTCCCGGCCCTCGAAGCGGCGCGGAAGGCGGGGGCGCACGGGGCCTACCTCTCTGGGGGCGGCTCCACGCTCGCTGCCTTCGTGACCGACCGCGCGGAGTCGGTCGCCGGTGCGATGCGTGAGGCGGCTGCGGCGCACGGGATCAGCGGCGTGACACGCGTGGTTTCACTCAGCCCTCGGGGGACCGAGGTGGTGACGACGGTGGGTGCCCGATGACCAACGCGACGACCGGGGCAGCGAGGATCATCCGCACCGTCCAGAAGTACGGTGGGTCTTCGGTGGCGACGGCCGACCACATCAAACGCGTCGCCGGGCGAGTCGCCGAACGTCGACGCAAGGGCGAGCAGATGGTGGTCGTCGTCTCCGCGATGGGCGACACCACCGACGACCTCATCGAACTGGCCAACGCCATCAACCCGACGCCCAACCAGCGTGAGATGGACGTACTCCTCCACACCGGGGAGATCGTCTCGTCCACACTGCTCTCAATGGCCCTCGACGCGCTCGGGGTGGACGCGGTGAGCCTCACCGGCGCGCAGGCCGGCATCAAGACGGACGCCGTTTACGGACGCGCACGCATCGCAGACATCGACGCCACGCGCATGGAACGTGAACTCGCGGCGGGCCGCGTGGTGATCGTGGCGGGCTTCCAGGGCATCTCCGAGGACTTCGACGTCACGACGCTTGGCCGTGGAGGCAGTGACACGACGGCCGTCGCGCTCGCGGCGGCGTTGAAGGCCACGACCTGCGAGATCTACACCGACGTGCCCGGCATTTTCACGGCTGACCCTCGAGTGGTGCCGGAGGCGCGCCCGCTGCGCGACATCGGCTACGAGGAGATGCTCGAACTCGCCTCGACCGGTGCACGGGTGATGCACGCCCGGGCGGTCGAGGTGGGGGCGATCTACGACGTACCGATCCTCGTCGCCAGTACGTTTGATGCCAGTGCGCCCGGTACGCTGATCCACAGGGAGATGACCATGGAACAGGGCAACAAGGTCCGCGGCATCGCGCACCAGGACAAGATCGCGAAGGTCACGGTACGCGGCGTCCCGGACCGTCCCGGCATCGCGGCGCAGATCTTCGAGCCGCTCGCCGAGGCGCACGTCTCCGTGGACACCATCGTCCAGAACGCGAGCGTGGAGCGCCTGACTGACCTCACGTTCACGGTCGCGCCGGGCGACTTGCCGCGCGCCCTCGAGGTGATCAATGCGCTGATGCCGAAGATCGGCGCCCGCGAGGTCGTCTCGGCCCCTGACCTCGGCACCGTCTCGATCGTCGGCACCGGAATGGCGAGTTCCCCCGGTTACGCGGCGCGGATGTTCCGGACGCTGTTCGACCACAACGTGAACATCGACATGATCTCGACGAGCGATATCCGTATCACCTGCGTCGTCGGCTCTGCCCAGGTGGCCGACGCCGTCCGCGCGTTGCACGCAGCCTTTGAACTCGAGCGCGGTTAGGCGCACATCGATGGCCGAGCCCGCGCTCGATGGAGTCATCGCGCAGTGGTCCCACGCGCACGAGATGACGCTGGCGTACCTCGATGTGGTCCCCGACGAGCACTGGCTATTCACGCCTCACGCACGGTTCGCCCCGCTCGCCAAGCAGATGCGGCACGTCGTCGGTGTCCGGGGCGTCTACACCGAGGCGCTGACCACTGGCCGCGTGGACTTCTCTCGCAAACACGCCCACTACACAGGCCTACTTGAACGGGTGGCGCTGCGGCCAGCCCTCGAGGCTGGCCACGCAGCGCTCCTGGCCACGGTCGCCGAGCGGGCACATGACCCCTCGTGGCGCCTCGACCTCTTCGGGATGCCGACGTCGCTCCCGCACCTCATGGCGAAGGTCATCCAGCACGAGGCAATCCACCACGGGGAGTGGTCGGTGTACGCCTCGATGGCCGGGTTCGAGACGCCTCGGCTGTGGAAGGCGAACTGGGGCCTGTAGGCCGCCTTGTTCTTTGACTTCCTCAGACCCCCGGAGTAACGTCGCGAGTCCGGGTGGTTCGCACGCCCGTTCGCGTATCTGTATATGCTGATGACGCGTTCCTGACGCCTCCGAGGACTTCCCAGCCACCGATGTTCACCCACCTCCACGTCCACTCCGAGTTCTCCCTCCTCGACGGCCTGTCGAAGGTGGAACCACTCGTGAAGCGGGCCAAGGCGATGGGCCAGAACGCTCTCGCCGTCACCGACCACGGGGCGCTCTACGGCGCAATCGAGTTCTACGAAACCGCAAAGAAGTACGACGTGAAGCCCATCCTGGGCATCGAGGCGTACATCGCCCCGAAGTCGCGCTTCGACAAGGACCCGAGGAGCCGCTGGCCGCACCACCTCACGATGCTCGCCACCAGCGAGGCCGGCTACGGCAACCTGATCAAGCTCAGCACCGCGAGCCACCTCGAGGGCTTCTACTACCGCCCGCGGATGGACAAGGAGCTCCTTGAGCAGCACTCGGATGGACTGATCGTGCTCTCCGGGTGTGCCTCCGGAGAGTTCATGTCGGCGCTCCGCGACGGCGACGAGAAGCGCGCGATGGAGGTCGCCGGCTGGTACGCCGATGTCTACAAGGGGCGCTACTACCTCGAGATGATGGACCACGGCATCGCGGAGTTCTCCGCGCTGATGCCGAAGGTCGCTGAGATCGCGAAGCGGATGGGCCTGCCCACCGTCGTCACGAACGACTCGCACTACACACAGCCCGATGACCACCGCGCGCACGAAGTGCTGCTCTGCATCGGTTCGAACACGACCGTGCATGACGAGAAGCGCTTCAAGTTGGACGGCAACACCTTCTACCTCCGCCCCGAGGACGAGATGCGCGCCGTGTTCCCGCACCTGCCGGAGGCCGCAGACAACACTCAGGTCATCGCGGAGCAGGTCGACATCAAGTTGAACTTCGGACGCACGATGCTGCCCGACCCGGGCGTGCCCGAAGGCACCACGGCACGCGACTGGCTGCGCGAACTGTGCGAGGCCGGTCTCTACCGCCGCTACGGTCACCCGACCGACTCGCAGCGCGAGCGACTGCGCTACGAACTCGAGGTCGTGGCGAAGACCGGCTTCGACGAGTACATGCTGATCGTCCGCGATATCGCGCACTACGCGAAGGATCACGGCATCCGGATGGGCGTCCGTGGCTCAGCCGCGTCCTCGATCATCCTGTACACGCTCGACGTCACGGACATCGACCCGCTGGAGTACGGGCTGGTGTTCGAGCGGTTCCTCAACCCCGAGCGCATCTCGATGCCTGACGTGGACTTCGACTTCGCGGACGACCGCCGCGAGGAGATCATCCGCTACACCGTGTCGAAGTACGGCCGTGACCGGGTAGCCCAGATCTGTACCTTCGGGACGCTGGGCGCGAAGGCTGCGCTGCGCGACTCCGGGCGCGCGCTCGGCATGGACTACGCCGCCGCCGACCGCGTGGCGCGGATGGTGCCGGAGACCCTGAACATCACGCTGGAGGATGCGCTCTCCCACTCGCAGGAGCTGGCCACGGCCTACGAGACCGAGGCCGCCGTCCGCGAGCTCATCGACACCGCGAAGAAGCTCGAGGGCGTCGCGCGCCACGCCTCGACCCACGCGGCCGGCGTCGTGATCTCGCGCGAACCGCTGAGCGACGTCGTGCCCTTGCAGCGCGCGACGAAGAAGGACGCGGACGAAGAGAACGGCGTCCCGACGACGCAGTACGCGATGGCGGAGATCGAGAAGATCGGCCTTCTGAAGATCGACTATCTCGGCCTGACCAACCTCACCATCCTCGGGAAGGCGATCGAGGAGATCGAGCGCCGCCGAGGCGAGGTCGTCGACCTGCTGACGATCCCAGACGGCGACGAAGCAACTGCCGCGCTGCTGGCGGCTGGCGAGACGTTCGGCGTGTTCCAGATGGAGTCGGCGGGCATGCGCCGATACGTCGTTGAACTCAAACCGAAGGACATCCGCGAACTCTCTGCCATGGTCGCGCTGTTCCGCCCGGGCCCGCTGGAGCACATCCCGCGCTTCATCGACGTGAAGCACGGCCGTGTCGCCGCCCACTACGCGCACGAGGACCTGCGCCCGATCCTCGACGAGACCTACGGCGTCATCACCTACCAGGAGCAAGTGCTCCAGATTGCGCGCACATTCGCTGGCTACTCGATGGGCCAGGCCGATGTCATGCGCAAGGCTATGGGGAAGAAGAACGCTGCGGTCATGTTAGAGGAGCGCGCGAACTTCCTCGCCGGCATCAAGGCGAACGGCTACGCAGAGAGACTCGGGAACGACCTCTTCGATCTGATCCAGCCGTTCTCTGGCTACGCCTTCAACAAGGCGCACGCGATTTGCTACGGCGTCATCGCCTACCAGACCGCCTACCTGAAGGCGCACTACACCGTCGAGTACATGTGCGCAGTCCTGCAATCGGCCAGCGGCAACACCGAGCGCATCGCCGCCGCACTCGCGGAGTGCAACCGTCTCGGCATCCCGGTCATGGCGCCGGACGTGAACCGCAGCGAGGCCAACTTCACCATCGAGACCGTGGAAGACGGCCGCGAGGGCATCCGCTACGGCCTCGCCCAGATCAAGAACGTCGGTGCGGGCGCCGTCGAAGGCCTGCTGGCGGAGCGCAATGCCGCGGGTGAGTTCGCGGACCTCGAGGCCTTTGCTCGTCGCATCAGCGCACGGGACATCAACAAGCGCGTACTCGAGGCCCTGGCGCGGGCGGGCGCGATGGACTGCTTCGGCAGCCGCGGCGGCATCATCGGCGGGCTCGACCGCATTCTCTCGCTCGCGCAACAGGAGCAGCGGCTGCGCGAGACCGGACAAACTTCGATGTTCGACCTCTTCGGCGCGCAAGTCGCGACGCCGCTACCCGCGCTGGAGATCGAGAGCATCGCCATCCCCCAGCAGCAACTCCTGCAGTGGGAGAAAGAACTGCTTGGCACCTACCTGTCCGAGCACCCGTTCCAGCAGGCATCACAGCACCTCGCGGAGTGGGTGACGCACACGCTCTCCGAGGTCACCGCCGAACTTGTCGGTCAGGAAGCCGTCATCGCCGGTACGGTCGTCGGCGTGCGCTCGCTGGCAACGAAGCAGGGCAAGGCGTTCGCGGCCGTCACCCTCGAGGACCTCAGCGGCCAGGCCGAGGTCGTCGTGTGGTCTGACCAGTACGAGCCGTGGAAGGCGCGGGGCCTCCTCTTCGAGGGCACCGTCCTGATGATGAAGGTGGCCGTCCGCCAACGCGGCGACCGCCTCACGGTCGCCGCCTCGGAGGCGACTGCGTACGACTACGAGGCCGGCCGTCCCGCTGATGCGAACCTCTCCCGCTTCATGGTGCGCGGTCCGGTCTCGCGACTGCGCGCCGCCGAGGATTCCCCGGCCTACCCGGACCCGTCGTCGCCACCGCCGATGCCCCCGGAGCCGGGCCGCCGTCCCGACCTCCGTATCGTCACGCCGGATGCGCCGCCCCCTGCACCCGAACCAATCGAGGTGCCCACCGCCGCTCCACGCGCCGATCTCAGCGGCCCTTACCGCCTCGTGGTCACCATGGAGGAAACGACCGACGAGGCCGCTGACCTCCGCCGTCTGCGCCGGATCTTCGCGCTCCTCGATGAGCACCCCGGTGAGATGCCGGTGGAACTGGCCGTCCGCCAGCGAGGCGGCGCGATGGCCCGCCTGCGTCGCGGTGGTGTCGACGCGACCGCGCTCGAAGATCTGCTGAAGCGACTGCGCGGATTGCTCGGCGTTCTCGGCGAGGCTCGCGAGGCTGGTGCGCGCACGTCCGACGCGCTGGCCGTGGCCGCCGGCGGCTAGCCCTCACCTCACCCTGTTCACGGAGGTTTAGCACCCGCACTCACATGGGTGTCCGTCCGCCCGTTAGACTGGCCCCCTCACCGCGTTGACGAGGGAGCCTATGGCTCAATTCGCCGCAGGGCCTCCGGGCTCCGACCCCCGCTCTCATCAGCACCACCGTGAGGTGGAAGCGATCCGTGCCGAGGTCGGGCGAGTGATCGTCGGTCAGCAAGGCATGATCGACCGGCTGCTCGTCGCGCTCCTCACCAATAACCACGCACTGATCGAGGGCGTCCCCGGGCTGGCGAAGACCCTCGCCGTTTCCACGCTGGCACGCGCCCTCGAGTGCTCGTTCTCGCGCATCCAGTTCACGCCGGACCTGCTGCCTGCCGACGTGACTGGGACGCTGATCTTCAACCCGCAGGATGGTGACTTCCACACGCGCCGCGGCCCGATCTTCGCCAACGTCGTTCTCGCCGACGAAATCAACCGCGCGCCCGCGAAGGTGCAGTCGGCGCTCCTCGAGGCGATGCAGGAACGCACGGTCTCCATCGGCGGGCAGACGCAGGTGCTGCCGGACCCGTTCCTCGTCCTCGCCACTCAGAACCCGATCGAGCAGGAGGGCACGTACCCGCTGCCCGAGGCGCAACTCGACCGCTTCATGCTGAAGATCGTCGTCCACTACCCCGAACGGGAGCAGGAGCGGGAGATCCTCACGCGCGCGCTCGACCAGGAGCCGCAACAGGCGCGCCCAGTCGTCGCGATGGCGGAGATCGCACGCCTTCGCGAGGCCGTCCGTCTCGTCGAGGTGAACGACCGTATCCGCGAGTACATCGTGCGCATCGTCGAGGCGACGCGGGAGCCCGCCCGCTTCCGTCTCGCAGATCTGCAGCCGTTGCTGGAGTTCGGCGTCTCGCCGCGTGCTGGCGTGTTCCTAGCACGGGCGGCGCAGGCCTACGCCTTCCTCGACGGCCGCGAGTACGTGACGCCTGAGGATGTGAAGGCGCTCGCCCCGGACGTGCTCCGGCACCGTCTGATCCTGACATATGAGGCAGAGGCGCGCAGGGTGGACGCGGACGAGATCGCCACGCGGATCCTCGAGAGCGTCGGGATCCCTTAGGCCGCCGGCCATGCCCCCCCTCGCCACACCGGACACCCACGACGACGCGCTCGCGCTCAGCACGGAGGCGCTCGCACGCGTCCGCGCGATTGAGATTCGTGCCCGCCGCCGTGCGGCATCGATGACGGCGGGCAGTTACCGCTCGATCTTCCGCGGTGCGGGCATCGAGTTCGCTGAGGCACGCGAGTATGTCCCCGGCGACGACGCCCGCCGCATCGACTGGAATGTCACGGCCCGCATGGGCACGCCATGGGTGAAGGAGTACGTCGAGGAACGCGAACTCACCGTCGTGTGCGCCGTCGATGCCTCGGCGTCCGCTCTCGCTGCCCGCTCGGAGCGGGGACGCTTCGAGGCCGCCGCCGAAGCGGTCGCGCTCCTGGGGTTCTCGGCTGCCTTCAACCACGACCGCGCTGGCCTGCTGCTGTTCGACGAGCAGGTGCGTTCGTTTGTCCCACCCCGTCGAGGGGTGCGGCACGTCACGCGGCTCGTCGGCGATGTGCTGCGCGCGCAACGCCTCGCGCCTGGCCGCATGACGGACATCAGTGTTGCAGCCGACTACCTGGGCCGCGTTCTGCGCCGCCGCTCCACGGTGTTTCTCATCTCCGACTTCATTGCATCAGGCTACGAAGAGTCGCTGCGAGGCCTTGCGCGTCGGCACGAGGTCATCGCGATCACCCTCGTCGACCCCCTCGACATCGCATTGCCCGACGTGGGGCTCGTCGAGGTGGTGGACGCAGAGCGAGGCGCGCGCGTGCTTCTCGACTCGTCGAACGCAGGCGTGCGTGAGGCCTATGCGCTGGCCGCGGCGGAGCGCGCCGCCCAACGCCACCGCGCGCTCGGCGTGGCGGGCGTCGACGAGATCGAGGTTCGCCTCGACCGCGACGTCACAACGCCGCTCGTTTCCTACTTCCGGCGTCGCGCGAGGTCCGTCTGATGCGCGCGCTTGCGGTGGCCGCTGTCCTCCTCGCCTTGCTCGTTGCGATGGCGCCGCGGCCCGCCGTGGCCCAACAACCGCCCGCTCCGATCCTCGGTGTCGAAGTCACGATGAGCCGCGCGCAACTCAACGTCGGCGATCGCGTGCTGCTGACGCTGCGCATCAAGCACCGTTCGGACGTGGCCGTGACGGCGAATCCGGACGCCCCCGAGGAGATCGAGTTTGGAAAGCCCGCGGTGACCACGCTGGCGCTGCCGGATGGCGTGGTGCAGACCACCGTGACCTGGACGGTGCAGCCGTTCGTCCTGGGCCCGATCGCGCTGCGGGCGTTCCCGGTGGCGTGGGTGACTCAGGATGGACGTACCGGACGGTTCCTCGTGCAGCCACCGCGCTTCGAGGTGCAGCCGATCCGCGCCGCCGATGACGTTGGCCTGCGTCCCCTGAAGGATCCTGTCACCGTTCCCGGCGGCCCTCCGGCCTGGCTGAAGCCAACGCTGATCGGCCTCGCGCTTGTCGTGTCGCTGGCCGCAGTCGTCGTACTGGCGTGGTTGCTGGTGCGCTGGGCGCGCACCTTCGTGCGCAGGCGTCGCGGTGGCGCGGCCGATGTCCCCGTGCCCGTCGTCGTGACGGCAGAGTCGTCGGCGCGTGAGTCGCTCGACGGCCTCACCGGTCTCGTGTTGAGGGACGCCGAAGCGTTCGAGCAGTACTACGGGACGATCGCGGTCGTCGTGCGTCGTTACCTATCCGAGCGGATCGGCTTCAACGCGCATGCCCTCACCACGGAAGAGCTCGAGCGACGGATGACTGCGCAGGGCGTCGACCGCTGGCAGGCCCGCCTCGTCGGTGGCCTGCTCGAGCGCTGCGATGCCGCTGTGTACGCGCATCGCTTCCCAGACCCCGCCTCCGCCGACCATGACCTCACGGTCGCCTACGAGATCGTCGAACTGTCCAGGCCGGGGGCGCCGAGGACCGGCGTGATCCCTCGTGGGGCAACGGCATGATCCCCGGACTCGGCGGCGTCTCAGGGTTCGAGGGTTTCGCGTTCGCGACGCCCGCGCTGCTGTTGCTGCTCCCCGCCGTCCTCGTGTTATGGCTGCCGGCACTCGCTCGCCGGCGAGATGCAGCGATGGTGGCCGACAGCACACTCGCGCGTGCTGCGGCGCGCCCGACGTGGCGGCTGCGGCTCCGCTGGCTCCCCGGTGCGCTCCGCATCCTTGCGGTCGCCCTGCTTGTGGTCTCGATCGCCCGTCCACGCCACGGCAACGCAGTGACTGTCGCCCCCGAGGAAGGCGTCGACGTGGTGCTCTCCGTCGACGTCTCGTCCTCGATGACTCAGGCAGTGACGCGCGGCACCACGCGGATCGCGGCTGCCCAGCAGGCGGTCGCGGAGTTCGCGGATCGCCTCGAAGGAGGGCGGATCGGCCTCGTCGCGTTCCAGTCGAGGGCGATCACGCTGTCGCCACTCACCTCGGATCACAACGCGCTGAAGCAGCGGACGAAGACGTTAGAGCCAGGCCTGGTTGAGGACGGCACAGCCATCGGCCTCGGCCTCGCGGAGGCGCTATCGCTGCTGGGCGACTCACCGGCACGCAGCCGCGTCGTCGTCCTCCTCAGTGACGGCGAGAACAATGCAGGCAACGTAGAGCCGGCCGATGCCGCGCGTGTGGCGCAGGCCCTCGGTGTCCGCGTCTACACCATTGCCTTTGCCGGTACGACGGGCGCGGCATCCGGCCTCCGCGCGATGGCGATCTCCACGGGGGCACAGTCCTACGACGCGCGCACGCCCGAGGAACTGAAGAAGATCTACGCAGACATCGGCAAGTTGGAACGGTCGAGGCTCGGCGAGCGCAAGTTCGTCGACTTCACGGAGTACGGCCCCTGGTTTGCCGGTGGCGCCGTCCTGCTGCTGGTGGTCGAGGGCGCACTGCGCGCGACGTGGCTGCGGAGGACGCCATGACCGCCGCCTTCGACACGTTCGGATGGCCGCTCGCACTGTTCGCGCTCCTCCTCGTGCCGGTCGCGATACTGTTCGTTCGCATCGAGGTCCGCCGGCGCCGTTCGGCTCAGGCGGCACTGGGCGGCCCCCAGTGGGCGAGTCCTGCGCGCCGCGATCTGGTCTCGATCGCGCGGGCCACGCTATTTGTTGGAGCGATCACGCTCGCCGTTCTCGGGTTCGCACGGCCTCGATGGGGCTCCGAGGAGATCCCGCTTGAGCAGCGTGGCATCGATGTCGTGATCGTCCTCGACGTCTCGCGGTCAATGCTCGCACAGGATGTGCTGCCCTCACGGGCGCAGGCGTCCTCGACGGCGATCGGCGAACTGCTCACCCACCTGCAGGGGAACCGTGTTGGACTCGTGACGTTCGCCGGCTCCTCGTTCGCGCGTTCACCGCTCACGCTGGATGCTGAAGCAGTGCGCACCCTCGTGAGGCGCGCCCAGGACGAGTCCTCGCTCGTGCGCCCCGGCTCGGACATCGGTGGCGCCGTGAGTGCGGGCCTTGCGCTCCTCGACGTGGAAGACCGCGCGACCACCCAGGTCGTCGTGGTGGTGACGGACGGCGAGGTCCAGCAGGGCGACATCACCGCAGTGGGCGCCGTCGCCGCGAAGGCGCGCAGTCAGGGCATCCGCGTGTATGGCGTGTATGCGGCCTCTGATGAGCCCACCGCGCTCCCGATCACGAGCGGCGGCACCGACGTCACGCGCGGCCAGCGCACGCCCCTGAACGCACTCGCCGAGCAGACCGGCGCTCAGGTGCGCGATGTCGGTCAGGCCGCAGGGTATGCCGTGGAGTTCCGCCGACTGCAGCAGACGCGGTTCGCCGAGGCGTCGAGGGAGGCGCGCGTCGAGCGGTTCCAGTGGTTTGCTGGCGCGGCTCTCGCACTACTGGTGGTGCAGTCGCTGCTCCCCACCGGCACCTCGTCGTCCCTCATACCGCGGCGGTTCGCGTTCCGCCGCCGCCGACGGGTGCGCGCTGCCACGCTGACCTCGCTACTCGCCGTGTCGCTGCTGCTCTCGGGATGCACGACGCTGCTCGGTACCGCGGTGTACCGCGCGGTGAACGAGGGCAACCGCCTCTACCGGGAGGGGAAGTACGAGGAAGCCCTAGCGGCGTATGACCGCGCCGCAGCCGCCGACGCGAAGAGCGCCGCCATCGTCTACAACCGCGGTCTCGCGTTGCATCGGCTCACCCGCTACGACGAGTCCTATCGCACCACCCTTGCTGCCGTGAACGAGGCGACTGACCCAGCGATGGCGGAGAAGATGGAGTACTCGGCGGGCAACAGCGCGATGCTGCTGGAGCAATGGGCGAACGCGCGTGCCCGGTACGTCGCAGCGCTCCGCCTTGACCCGAACGACCCGGCAGCCAAGGCCAACCTCGAACTGGCGTTGACGCGCAGCGGACGCAGCCCGAACGGGACGCCGAGCAACGACGGTCAGGACCCGCAACAGAACAACAACCCCGGTGACCGCAACCAGCAGGGGAACGACGGTCAGGGCGCACAGCAGCCCGGGCAACAGCCCGGCCAGCAAGGCCAGCAGACGCAGGGGGGATCCAACCAGCCCGGGCAAACCCAGCCTGGGCAGAGTGGTCAGCCCGGCCAGCCCTCAAGCGCCAACGGTGATGGGGACGTCGCCGCACCAACTGTCGCCGAGGCTCAGGCCGCCCTTGAAGCGGCACTCAGTGCGCTGGGTCCCGAGGTGACGCGCGAGCAGGCGCTTCGGATCCTCGAACTCGCTCGGCAGGCGAACGCGCTCAAGCGGGCGACGGCACCGGTCGCACCGAATGGTCCGCCGCCGCCGCGCTAGCCCATCGTCCTGCGCGGTGACTGACTACGAGATGCGGTTGCCAGTGGCGCGGCGCCGGCTGCCCGCGCCGCCGGCCGAGCGAACGCCCGCGCGCTGGGCACGTGCGCCGAGTACCGGCGCAACGGTGCGCGGTCGTTCTGGTGCCTGCCACAGATGCAGCACGCGCCGTCCGATGCGTTTCATCAGCACCTTGCGCACCGTTTGATACGCGCGCTCGGCCGCACGTGTGGCTTCCGCGTCCTCGCTCCCCGACTCATGGGCATAGCGTTCGTTCGTGTATGCGGTGGCGAGGAGTCGCAGTGCGGACGGTTCAGCCACGCCCGGAATGAGCCACTCGGCCGCCTCGGTCGGCGTGCAGGCGGGGTCGGGCGCGATCCCCGCGAGGTCAGTGAGACGAAGCACCTTCGACCATCGCGCGAGCGGCGCGCTCAACCCTCGGAAGGGCCGTCCCCACCACCAGCGCACGATCGTCACGACGACCAGGCCGATCGTCGACAGCACCAGCAGCGAGGCGAACACGCGGGCGAACAGCCGCCGGCCCGCGCCGCTGATCGTGTCGGGCTCGATCAATCCGGACGACAGCGCCGGGTCTCCGGGGTCAAGGCCATCGAAGAGCAACGCGTCCAGGTCACTGCTGTTGAGGCTCTCAGCGGCGGCGACCGCATCGCTGTCGTCGCCGGGGCGCGCGACCACGCCGCGTGACGGCGTGGGGTTGAACTCCACCCAGCCGAGGTTCGGGAAGTAGACCTCGGGCCAGGCCCACGCACGCTGCTCGGTGACCGTGTACACCTTGTCGGTGCTGTCGAAGTCGGATGGGTCGAGCACGAAACCGGCGGCGAGGCGAGTCGGGATGCCCACGGATCGCAGCATCACCGCCATCGCACTCGCGAAGTGGTCGAAGTACCCCGCCTTCTCGTCGAACAGGAAGAACGCCACCGAGTCACGTCGAGGCGCCGGCCGCTTCGGTTCCAGCGTGAAGGTGTACGTGCCGCGGAGGTACGTCTCCACGCGCCGGACGGCCTCGTACGGGGTCGCCACGTTGCCAATGACCTGGCGTGTGAGTTCGGCGACCTCCGGGGGAGTGCTGGGGGGTAACTGGGTGTACTGGCGGAAGATGTCGTCCGGGTAGTTCGTCCCGGCGTCCTGCAGTGTGTTGATCGCGGCCGCCGACACCGCGCCGACTGTCGTGTATTCGGTGCCGGGCTTCACGTCCTTGTCCGGCGCGATTGCCGCGGGCTGCGCGGCAGGCGCGCCGAGGACCCGCCCCGGCTTGTCGGCGGCGAGCGGATCCCCCGGCGACAGCAGGCGGCGGCCCGGGCCGCCCTCTCCTACCACCGAGATCTTCGTCTTCACGGGGCGGCGCACCTGCGCCCGGCTGCCCTCGGTCCCCTGCTCGGCCTGCTCAATCGTGAGGTCGAGTGGCTTCGCGGCAGCGAGCGAGAGCTTCCACCCGGCGCCGGTGTACTCGTCGTAGATCGCGCCACGGAGCGTCATCGGCTCCGGCGCCTCCACCCGATAGATCGGCGTCCCATCGAGGGTGACCGGGCCCTGGATCGGGAAGGTCGGACCGAGCGAGTGCACCGCCACGGTCTTCTTCGACGAGATGCCGACGAAAACACCGCCCGATCCCTCGAACTGGTCTGCGATGGGGGAAATGATCGCGCCCCATGCGCGCGCGATGGGGCTCCAGTTGTTCGCAGTCGGCACCGTCCATGCCACCATCACGAGGACGCCCGCCACGATCGAGGCCACTATCAGCACCTCGACCGACATGAAGTCCGGCGGCTGCACCTTCTGGTGCCCCCACCGCTCAGCCGCCCGCGTGTACTGCAGCCGTGTCACCAGCATCACCGCGGCAACGACGTAGAACACCACCGCGAACGAGGGCTGCCCCGGCAGGTACGAGATGTTCGTGAGCAGCACGAAGCCCCCCGGTACCACGGCAGCCCACGGGTTCTTCCACCTCGCCGTCGCCCACACCGTGACGAACGCGACCAGGAAGACCGCCAGTACGAGGAGCACCACGAACGGCAGCGGGTCGGCGGAGAAGTCCTTCGCCATGAACGCCTTGCCCCAGTCCTGGAGCCGCAGCCAGAACTCGGACCAGCGCGCGGTCCAGCCATCCCCCTTCACCGGGTCGACGAGGAGCAACGTACGCAGGACGAGGAACAACGTGACGGCGAATGCGGAGATGGCGCCGAGGACGGCGCTGGCCCACCCCGGCAGCGGCGACTTCGCGATCACCCAGCCGACGCAGAGCCCCCACAGCGCGGCTGCCACCAGCGAGGGCATCTCGTCCACCCAGTCGGCGGTCTGCAATGAGCCGACCACCGGCACCATCAGGAACAGCAGCAGCGTGAAGGTCAGCCACTCCTCCCAGGAGAGCCACCACGGCCGCTGCTTACGGTCGTTCTCGCGTCGCGCAGGCGCGAAGTAGTCGTCGAGTGGTCGCGCCGCGGCCATCAGCGGGCCTCCGGTACGGCACGGCCGAGGGCCGGGTCGGAGCCAGAGGAGAGCACGCGTCGCAGATCGTCCTGCGCCTTCACCGTGTAGGCGTAGATGCCGGCGGCGGCCAGCGTGCCGTAGACCGGGAGCGGGCTGGGTGCCGGACCGAACGTGTCGGCCTCGATCAGGACAGCCGCGACCTTCACCCCCCGCGCGGCCAGCGACATCATCGTGTACGCCCACTGCTCGTCCGTGGACGGTGTGACCACTACCACCGTCGTGTGACGGCCGAAGCGGCGCGCCTCTTCCAGCAGCAGGCTCGACACCGACACGTCGCCAACGGCGCGCGCGAGCGCGAGGGACTCGAGGGTGCGCGTGAAGTGGCTTTGCCCGCGGTCGGGCTCGTCGATCCGCAGGTCGTCACCGAATGTGATGAGGCCGACCGAGCGGTTCGCGTTGATGAAGTACCGCACTATGGCGGCACCGACCTGCACCGCTGCCTCCTCCGTGCCGGCTTCGCCCTCGCCGACGTGGTGTTGCGCCTCGAGGTCCACCACGACCCAGATGTCGGAGGCAGGGTCGAGTTCGAACTGCTTCACCATCGGCTCGCCCTTGCGGGCGGTAGCGGGCCAGTGGATGCGGTTGAACGAGTCTCCCGGGGCGTATTCGCGGAGCCCGGCGACGTTCGGCGTCACGTTGTGTGTGCGGCGCCGGAAGCGACCCTCGCCCGGCAGGTTCGCTGGCGGGATCGCGAAGTTCGGCAGGTCGGGCGCGTTTGGGTAGACGAGGATCGTCATCTGCTCACCGAAGGTGCGGCGGAAGGTGAAGAACCCGAACGGGTCGCTCGCAGACACCACCACCGGGCCCAGCGTATAGACGCCGCGCACGCGGGTCCTCGTGCGGTACGCCCACGACATCACGCCGCGCGACCCCATGGTGAACACGCGCTGTGCGGAGTGGCCGGGTACGGAGGACGGGTCCTCCACTTCCAGCCACACCTTGGGGAGGATCGAGCGGCTGCGGACCGTGATGCGGCCCTCGATCGGCTGCCCTTGCGTCACGCGGTGCGAGGTGCGTTCCACCTCGACTTCAAGGCTGTCCGCCATCGCGCGCGTCCAGAAGTACAACAGCGGGATCGCGGCGAAGATCACATACGAGATGCGGAAGAGCAGCCAGAAGCCGGTCGCCAGACCCACCACCATGCAGACCAGCGCCACCACGACCGCCAGCGTGACGTTGCCACGCCGTCCGATCTCACGCAGGAAGCGACGCATCGTGCGGCTCGAAGGCCTACGCGCCGCCGCGGGCGCGGACGCCCGGTACCGGCACGCGCCCGAGGACTTCCTCCACGATCTGTCGTGCGTCGATCTCGCGCACGCGCGCGCTCGGACTCACGATCACACGATGTCCCAGCGTGGCGTATGCCAGCAACTTCACATCATCCGGTTGCACAAAATCGCGCCCGTCGAGCATCGCGTGCGCCTGCGTCGCCCGCATCAGAGCCAGCGAGCCACGTGGGGATGCGCCGAGGTACGCGGCCTCGTGCTCACGCGTCGCGTTCGCCAGGCTCACGATGTACTGCTTGATCAGGGGGTCGACGTAGATCTTGCCGACCGCGTCCTGCAGTTCGAGCAGTTCGGCAGGGGAGACCACCTCGCCCAGGGTCTCGATCGGGTGGCGCTCCTGTTGTGCGTCCATGATCAGCACCTCGTCCGTCGGGGACGGGTACCCGAGGTGGATGCGCATGAAGAAGCGGTCCAGTTGCGCCTCTGGCAGGGGGAACGTGCCCTCGTACTCGATCGGGTTCTGCGTCGCCATCACCATGTTCGGGCGCGGCAGCATGTGTGTGACGCCGTCGACGGTGACCTGGTGCTCCTCCATCGCTTCGAGAAGCGCGGACTGCGTCTTCGGCGTCGCGCGGTTCACCTCGTCCGCAAGGACGATCTGGGCAATGATCGGGCCCGGCCGGAACACGAACTCCCCCGTGCCCTGACGGTAGATCGAGACACCCGTGACGTCCGTCGGCAGCAGATCCGGCGTGAACTGGATGCGCGCGAACGAACACCCTGTCGACTTTGCCAGTGCCCGCGCGAGCATCGTCTTGCCGACGCCCGGTACGTCTTCGATCAGCAGGTGCCCCCGGCACAGCAGCGTCACGAGCGCGAACCGCGCCTCGTCCGTCTTGCCGATGATCACACGCTCGACGTTCGCGAGGATGCGCTCCGCGACGAGTTTCGGGGCTTCCATCTGCTCCTCCGTCTGGCCTCTGTCCGAGGATGCCGTCCGGGAACCCAGAGGTGACCGCTGGCACCTCGGGTCAGCCGAGGGATGCGAATGCTGGGAGACTCGAAGCCGGGGCCGCGATCCGGCTGCGAACGGCGGGAGTATAGCAATCTGACAAGACGCACCTGTGAAATTTCCGCGACATCCTCACCCAACGCGGTGCCCGCAAGCGCGTATCAGGAGGCGAACGTCACCCGCGCTAGCATGGGATCGAGGTCGGCCGAGTGTG
>SCVR01000376.1 GCA_004296805.1 Dehalococcoidia bacterium | reverse complement strand
CCGTCCGTGCCGGCAAAGGTCACCGTCACGTCCGTGTTGTTCCAACCGGCACCGTTCGGCGCGGGCGCCGCGGTAGCCGTCGCCGTCGGGGCGGTCTTGTCGATGCTGACCGTCGCCGTCGCCGGCGCGCTGATGTTGCCTGCGTTGTCTGTGCAGGTACCGCTGGCCGGCTGGCCCGCGCCCTCCGTGCTGAGGACAGCCGGTGCCGTGCACGACGCCACGCCCGACATGCCGTCTGTGCCGGTGAAGGTCACCGTCACGTCACTGTTGTTCCAGCCGGCGCCGTTGGGAGCCGGTGCCGCGGTGGCCGTCGCCACTGGCGCGGTCGCGTCACGCTTCACGGTGACGCTCTGCGAAGAAGTCCCGCCAGCCGAGATGGCCGTGCAGGTAAACGTGACGCTCGCGGTGTCCGTGGACACCGTGGTCGGACCGCAGCCCGTCTGCGACGAGATCGCGGAGTCCGGGTCCGTCACCGTCCAGGAGACGTTGACGTCGCTGGTGTACCAGCCGTTGTCACCCAGCGTGCCCGTCACCGTCGGCGTGATCACCGGTGGCGTCCTGTCGGACGGCGGCGGCGCGATCACCGTCCCGTTGAGGAAGATCTGCGCCGAATTCAGGTTGTTGCCGCTGTAGCAGTCGTCCACCTGCGTGATGACCACGCGGTTCACCTGGCCCGCGCGCATTGCCGACGACATGTCTGTGGTCGACTGCGCGCCTCCGAGGTAGATGTATGAACCGGTGAAGATGAACCCGCCCGGGTAGGCCGAGTTGTAGATCGCAACCCGCGCGCCATCGTCGGCGCCGCTCATGTTCACGCTGAACTGGCTGATCGTCGTCCCCCACGGGATGCTGACGAATGCCTGGTAGAACGTGAAGTCCGCCGCGCCCAGACACCCGTAGGCGGCCAGCCGCGACACCTGGTTGAGCGCAATGGTGTTGGCGTTCGGGCAGATTGGGTTGCCCGGTCCGCAGTTCGTCCAGCCGGGGCTGTTCTCCGCGGGGACACCCGGGGACGGGATGTAGTTGTAGTAGCGGGTGTCGCCGTGAATGGGTGATGGAGACGACAGAGACACCGAAACCGGCCCGTACGGCCGCTGGCCCTGCCATGCGGTCGCCCCGAGCGTCGCCGAAGCCGGATCCACCAGCGGGTTCGTGCCCGCCAGGACCTCCGCGCCGTCGCTGACGCCGTCGCCGTCGGAGTCGGGGTTACTCGGATCCGTGTGGTAGAGCTGCGTCTCCTGCACGTCGGCCAGGCCGTCCGAGTCAGTGTCCGTAAACGTCGTCCCCGCGTTCGTCTCCAGGCGGTACATGCCACCGGCGGCACCACCACCATCGAAGATGATGAACTCAAGTGTGTGCGTACCTGACAGCGTCACCGGGTACGTCCGTGGGAGGGTCGTAGCGTCCTGGAAACCCGCGAGCGCGCCGTCTAGGTAGATCCACGAGCAGTTGTCCGCGAGCAGGTTCAGCACGAAGGCGCCGCTGCCCGTGACCGTGGTGGAGTACTTCGTCCAGCTGTGGCCGGAGCCGCCCGCGCCCGTCGACGACAGGTTGCCCCAAGCGTTGATCCAGTCTGCGGTGAAGCCAGCTCCGGGCTGCCAGACGTGAGCGTTCGTCCCAAAGGACGAGGCCTTGTGCGGGTTCGTCCAGGCGGCGCCGAGGCCGACTGCCGGTGTTGACGTGCAAACCGTCGTCGACCAGTTGGGGTCAATCGAGGCCGGGAAGATCGGGTCCCATGTGTCGACGTCCGAGCCGCTGGTGTAGACCACGCCTGTCGCACTGGCGACGCGAGTTTCACCCGGGCTCCCTAAGACGATGGTGAGCGCCGCGAGGGCAATCAGCCCGGCAGCGGCCCCGCGAGCCATGGAGGATCGCAGTCTGGATGCCTTCAAGTCTGTCTCCAATGCTTCGAAATGGCGATATCAGTCGAGCAATTCGGTGCGGAGCACCAGAGCGGCGATTGTAGGGTGTGCCACAGCAACGTTGTTGCACGCCACTCCGGGACACAGAGTCGTGGAGAATGGGGGCAGACCGATCCGTCCGGGGGTGAACCCGTCGCCACACCAGTGCCACGTCTGCGGTACTCTTGCGGGCAGGGGTGGGTCTAACGAGGTAGGCGTGACTGGCTTCCTAGAGTCGGCGGCAGCGCCATTGGGCGACCCGTCGCAGACGACCTCCCAACCATCACCCACACTCCCGATGAGCGCGTTCGCGGGGTACATCGCGAGACTGATCGCGCCTCCCCTCGCGCTCTCTGCTGGGCAGGTCCGGCTGCTCGCCGGGTTCGCGGCACTCATCGCCGTTTGGACCGATGTCCTCTTCCACCGCACGGACCTAGGGATCAACTTCCCCCTGTGGATCGCCGCGATCGTCGGCCTCGCGGCCTTCGCGGGGCGACGATTCGGACGGGCGATCCCCGCTGACCGGTTCGCGGTGCTCGCGACCGCGGTGGTGCTCTGCTCCGTCACGGCGTGGCGAGACTCGGACGCGCTCAAAATCTTCGGGATCCTGGGGACGTTGAGCCTGCTCACGGTCGGCCTCGGGCTGGCCCCGGGGCTAGCTGTCCGACGCGTCAACCCTGTCGCCTGTGTCGCCACTGCGATCGCGGTCGGCGTCTCCTTCCCTGTCGCGGTCTTGCGGATCGCGATCGCAGGCCAGTGGCAAACCGCCGGTCGAGGGCGCACCTCCGCGCGCATCCTGCTGGCACTGCGCGTCGTGGCGCTCACCGTCCCGCTGCTCGTCGTCTTCGGGCTGCTCTTCAAGGCCGCCGACGCCGTGTTCGCCGCGCAGGTCGACCGTGTCATTGACCTCAACTTCGACGGCGTCGGCCCCCACATCTTCTGGCTGATCTTCGGCTTCGTCATCGGTGCGGCTGCCCTCATGACCTCGGTCGCCGTCACGCTGCCGGAGGAGATCGAGGTCACGCTGCCGGAACGTCACCGCCTCGGCCGTGTCGAGGTCGGGATCGCGCTGGGGCTGCTCTCGATGCTCTTCGCGCTCTTCGTCGCCGTGCAGATCCGCTACCTCTTCGGCGGCGAGGACGCCGTGACCTCCTCGATCGACCTGACTTACGCGCAGTACGCCCGCGAGGGCTTCTTCCAGTTGGTCGTCGCCTCGCTCCTGCTCCTGCCGGTGCTGGCGGGCATCGACTGGGCGCGACGGCGAGACGTGGCGTCGTCGCGGCTCTTCCTCGCGTTCGCGGTCACCCTCGTCGCGCTGCTCTTCGTGATCATGGCCTCCGCCTGGCAACGCCTCGCGATCTACCGGGACGCGTTCGGCCTCACCGAGGCGCGCTTCTACGGCGCGGCCACGCTCCCGTGGCTTGCCGTCGCGCTCGTCTGGTTCCTCGTGTCCGTCGCGCGCCGCCGCATGGAGCACTTCCTCGCCGGCGCCGCGTTCCTGGCGGTCGCCGTGCTGCTCGCGCTCTACGCGCTGAACCCGGACCGCTTCATCGCCCGCACGAACCTGTCGAGGTTGGACGAGGGTCGAGAGTTCGACGCGGCGTACGCCTCGGTCCTGAGTGCAGACGCGATCCCGAGCCTGATCGAACGCCTCGACACCCTGCCCGAGGCTGAGCGCTGCACGCTCGCTACGGCGATCCGGGAGCGTGGGGCCGAGGACGATGGCTGGCGATCCTGGAACTGGTCGCGGTCACGCGCCTCGCGACTGATCACCACGAACGACAACCGCCTGGCCTGCGACGGATCGAAGTAGCGGTGACCAGGCCCTCGTACGCCGCGGTCGACGAGTACATCGCGACCTTCCCCGAGGACGTGCAGGTGACCCTCGGCAAGGTCCGCGGCGCGATCCGGAAGGCAGCGCCGCAGGCCACCGAGTCGATCTCGTACGGGATCGCGGCGTACCACCAGCACGGGCGGCTGATCTACTTCGCGGCGTTCAAGAACCACTACTCGCTGTACCCGGCCACCCAGCTCCTGAAGGACGTGTTCGCGGATCAACTCGCGCCGTACGAGGTCGACACGGGCACAATCCGCTTCCCGTACGGAAAGCCCGTGCCCGTCCGGCTGATCACCGCTCTGACGAAACACCGCCTTCAGGAGAACATCGATGCCGAGGCGGCCAAGGCCGCTGCGAAGGCGACGAAGAAGGCCGAGGCGCGGAAGCCGCTGAAGTAGCCGCTACCCGCGTCGAGGGCGGTGCATCTCCTCGCTGTCGAGCAGGATCGTCACTGGCCCATCGTTCACGGCGTCCACCAGCATGTGTGCACCGAAGCGGCCGCCCTCGACGCGCAGGCCACGGGCGCGAAGCGCCTCCATGCAACGTCCGATGAGGGGCGCGGCGACCTCGGGCGGGGAGGCGTCCGTGAACGCCGGGCGGCGGCCCTTGCGGGTGTCGGCGTAGAGGGTGAACTGCGAGACGACGAGCACCGCGCCGCCCGCCTCGACGACGGAGCGGTCCATCTGGCCCTCGCGGTCGCCGATTCCCGCAAAGATGCGCATCTCCGAGACCTTGCGCGCGAACCACTCGACCTCGGCATCGCCGTCGGCGGGCGCGATGCCGAGATAGACGAGCAAGCCGCCCTCGATAGCACCGGTCGGGACGCCGTCGACGGTGACGGAAGCGCGGAGGACGCGTTGGAGGACGGCGCGCACGGGAGGCCCTGAGGGCGGGCTACTCGTCCTTGATCTTCGCGGGAGGCTCGGCCTTCTCGACCTTGCCCTTCCGCTTCGCAGCGGTCTCGGCGTTACCTGGCTTCACGGAATCATCAATCCCGGCGTTGAACGACTTCGTCTCGGGCTCCGCGTCGCCGGAGGCCTGCTGGGAAGCGATCCGCTGGTCACCTCGGTTGGCGGTCTTGTAGAAGCCGCCGCCCTTGAAGACGAGGGGGGGCGCGAAGAGCACCCGGAGCGCGGGCTTGCCGCACTTCTGACAGGGCTGCTCCGCGGGCGAGCCGAACGGCTGCTGCATCTCGTACTGATGCCCCGCCGAGCACTTGTACTCATACGTCGGCATAGGACCTCCCGGAACGCGACCAAATTGAGTCTAGGCACGCCCCGACGCGCGGGGCAATGTTTCACGAGAAACATTTGTTCTATCGTCGGGTGCCTCTTGGGCATGGGAACCAGCGGATGGCGTCTCGGCAGGCGCTGCGCCATACTCGGAGGTCGATACGAGAACAGGTGAGCCGCCGTCCTGCCCGGGCGTCCAGCACGGGTAAATCTACACGGAGGCCGCGCGAGAAAGAGAGGCAGCGATGGCTGCAGGTGTCAGCATGCGTCAGATGCTGGAAGCCGGAGTTCACTTCGGCCACCAGACCCGTCGATGGAACCCCCACATGGGGCGCTTCATCTTCACCGCCCGCAACGGCATCCACATCCTGGACCTCGCACTCACGGTCAAAGGCCTCGACGCCGCCGTGGCGAAGGTGCAGGAGGTCGTGTCCGCCGGCGACCAGGTGTTGTTCATCGGCACGAAGAAGCAGGCCCGCGGCATCATCGCCGCCGAGGCGACTCGCGCCGGCCAGCCGTACGTGACCAGCCGTTGGCTGGGTGGCACCCTCACCAACTTCATCACCGTCAGCCGCCGCATCGAGTACTTCAAGAGCCTCGAGGCCCGCATCACGGCCGGCGAAGAAGTGCTGGACGCGCAGGGCCTCACCAAGCGCGAGCAGATGATGCTGGCGAAGGACTACGAGCGCCTGGAGCGTGCCTTCGGCGGCCTCCGCAACATGACCCGCCTCCCGGGTGCCGTCTTCGTCGTCGACCCGACGATGGAGTCGAACGCCGTGCAGGAAGCCCGCCGTGCCGGCGTGCCGATCATCGCGATGTGCGATACGAACGCTGATCCGGACAATGTCGACTTCCCGATCCCGTCGAACGACGACGCGATCCGCGCGATCCAGCTGATGACGGGCCGCATCGCGGACGCCGTCCTCGAAGGCGTCGCCGTCGGCGAGGTCGAACAGCAGTACCAGGCCGCGCGGGAGTAGTCCCGCCCGCGGCACGAGCTCGGGCGCGTGGCAGGCAGCCGCGCGCCCGCATCCCCGCCCGGCCACGAGCCGGGCCACACGAGGAGCATGACTGTGGCTATCAGCACCGAGGACGTAAAGCGGCTCCGCGAGGAGACCAGCGCCGGCGTGATGGACGCCAAGAAGGCACTGGAAGAGGCCGGCGGCGACTTCAACAAGGCGAAGGAACTGCTCCGCGAACGCGGCGTGGCCGCTGCCGCGAAGCGTTCCGACCGGGAGACCGGCCAGGGCATCATCGAGGCCTACATCCACGGCCAGGGCCGCATCGGCGCGATCGTTGAGCTCCAGTGCGAGACAGACTTCGTCGCGCGCACGGACGCGTTCAAGGCGCTCGCCCGGGACGTCGCGATGCAGGTCGCGGCGATGAGCCCGCTGGCCCTCACTCCCGAGGAGGTCCCTGCGGACGCCGCCGGGACGAAGGAAGAGAACGCGCTGATGACCCAGGCGTTCATCAAGGACAGCAAGAAGTCGATCGGCGACCTCGTGAAGGACGTGATCTCGACCACCGGCGAGAACGTGCGCATCGCGCGGTTCTCCCGTTTCGAAATCGGCGGCAAGTAACAGGCACGACTCGGGGGCGGGCGTACGGGAGTACGCTCGCCCCCGACGCTTCCCCCACGCGGCACATACCGGACGGAGGTCGAGCGATGACCGACGAGATCCTTCTGGAAGCCGAAGAGAAGATGGAAGGCGCCGTCAACGCCTTCGCGCGCGACCTGACTGGCGTGCGCACCGGCCGCGCCTCGACCGCTCTGGTCGAACACCTGATGGTGGACGTGTACGGCTCGAAGATGACCCTGATCCAGCTCGCGAACCTCGCGACGCCCGAAGCACAGTTGATCAGCATCACCCCGTTCGACCGCGCGACCGTCGACCCGATCATCAAGGCGATCCAGCAGAGCGACATCGGCATCACGCCGAACAGCGACGGCCGGATCATCCGCCTGCCCATTCCCCCGCTGACCGAACAGCGGCGCAAGGAGATGACGAAGCAGGTCCATACCAAGACCGAGGAAGCGCGCGTCTCCGTCCGCAACATCCGCCGTCACGCGAACGACGAGGTGAAGAAAGCGCTGAAAGACGGCGAGATCTCCGAGAACGAGAGCAGCAACGCCTCCGCCGAGATCGAGAAGCTCACGCAACAGTACGTCGAGAAGATTGAGGTGATGGCTCGGGAGAAGGAGCGCGAGCTCCTCTCGGTCTAGCCCGATGTTGCGACAGCGTCTCCTGGTTGCCGCTGTTGGGCTTCCGGTCCTCGCACTCCTCCTCGCGACATCGGAGCAGGTACTCGCCGCTGGCGTCACGATCCTGCTTGCAGCCACAGCCTACGAGATGGCCCATGCGGCACGGCCGCAGGCCTCTGCCGCCTATCCGATGAGCGCCGCCGCCGCGGTCGCCCTCTTCGCCGCAGCCTCGCGCGCGGTCCCCGGCTTCCCATTGGTCCCGTTTGTCGTGATGGCCGCGGTGACCCTTGCGCTCCTTCTCCACCCACAGGGCCGCATCGCGACCATGGACGCTGGTTGGTGGCTCGGTACGACCTTGTACGTCGGGTTGGGGGCGCACCTCATCCTGCTGCGGGGCCTCGAAGACGGGCGAGCGTGGTGCATCGTGCTCCTGGTGACCGCATTCGCGACGGATACCGGCGCATATTCGGTGGGGCGTCTCGTGGGGAAGCACCTGCTCTGGCCCGCCGTCTCACCGAGGAAGACGTGGGAGGGCGCCTTCGGTGGGATGGTGGCGGGGCTACTCGGGTTCACGATCTCCAGTGAGGTGTTCGGTCTCGACTTCGACATGGACGCGGCATGGATTGGCATCGGCTTCGCGCTCCCGCTAGCGGCGATCGGCGGAGATCTGCTGGAGTCAGCGGTCAAACGGAAGATGGGCGTGAAGGATGCGTCGCACCTGTTACCGGGACACGGTGGGCTCCTCGATCGCTTCGACTCCGTGCTCGTCGTCGGGGTGTGTCTATACTGGGCAGTGCGATGGCTGTAGCCCCCCACCTCAGCGCAGACGTCATCGCCACGAGCGCAGGCACACCATGATCCGCCTCGCCATCCTTGGCTCCACCGGCTCCGTCGGGCAGCAGGCGCTCGACGTCGTGCGCGCGCTGCCGGACACCTTCGAGGTGGTCGCGCTCGCCGCGGGCGGCAACACCGGCCTCTTGAGTACCCAGGTGCGCGAGTTCCGACCAGCGGCCGCGTTCGCGCGGCCCGGCCACGACAGCGACGCTTTGCGCGCTGAGGCATCGGTTGAGTGGCAGCCACTCGATGTCATCGCTACCCGCGACGACGTGGACGTGGTGCTCGTCGCAACGAGCGGGCTCGCCGCGCTGCCGGCGACGATCGCCGCACTCCGTGCAGGAAAGCGTGTCGCCATCGCGAACAAGGAGACGCTGGTCGTCGGCGGGCCCGCCGTGCGCGCCGCCCTCGATGCGGGCCGCACCCTCGGTGCCGAACTGCGACCGGTCGACTCCGAGCACTCCGCGATCTGGCAGTGCCTGTGGGGCGAGGCGCCCGAGAACGTCGACCGGCTGACCCTGACAGCGTCGGGTGGTGCGTTCCGGGATTACGACCCGGCGGCCCTCGACGCGGTGACCGCAGAGCAGGCGCTCGCGCACCCCACGTGGAAGATGGGGCCGAAGATCACGATCGACAGCGCCACGCTGTTCAACAAGGGCCTCGAGGCAATCGAAGCGCGGTGGCTCTTCGACATCCCGCTCGACCGCATCGACATCTTGCAGCATCGAGAGAGCGTGGTGCACAGCATGGTGACGTTCCGAGACGGCTCCGTGAAAGCTCAGTTGGGCGAGCCGGACATGCGCCTCCCGATCCAGGTCGCCCTGACCTACCCGGACCGGGGTGCCTCGAAGCCGGTATCCGACCTCGACCTCGCGAAGCGCGGCAGCCTCACATTCGGCACGGTCGACGCGGCTCGCTTCCCGGCGCTGGGCGTCGCCCTCGAGGCCGGATTGCGAGACGACACCTCGGCTGCCGCCGTCTCCGGCGCGGATGAGGCGGCGGTCGCCCACTTCCTCGCGGGCCGCATCCGGTTCACGGAGATCGCGCGACTGCTCGCCCAGGCGCTCGATGCCCACGCGGCACAGCGCACGGGAGACCTCAACGCGCTGCTCGCAGCAGAAGCATGGGGACGACAGTTTGTGGACAGCCGGGTAGCGGCGGGGGTGCGCTGATGCGCGACGAGTGGCGCGAAGATGCCTCACCGACAGCCGGCGGGGTGCCGGGCGGCAAGACGCCGTCCCCGGTCCAGACCTGGCTGACCGCTGCGTTTGTCCTCGTCAGCGTGGCGGTGGGGTTCGTCTTCGCGCGGCAGGCGATGACAAGCGCCCTGCTGTTCATCGCGATCATGCTCGGTGTGGTCATGGTGCACGAGGCGGGGCACTTCTTCACCGCAAAGGCATTCCGTGTCCGTGTACACGAGTTCGCGTTTGGCTTCCCCCCTCGCATCTTCGCGAAGCGCTTCGGCGAGACCGAGTACGCCGTGAACTGGCTACCGCTCGGGGGCTACGTGCGCCTCGAGGGCGAAGAGAACGCCGACAGCCCTCGCTCGCTCGCAGCGAAGCCACGCTGGCAACGCTTGATCATCCTGACCTCGGGCGCGCTGGTGAACCTCGTGTTGCCAGTGGTGCTGCTGAGTGTCGCGCTCATGATCCCGCACCAGGAAGACGAAGGGCACGCCAAGATCACCGGCGTTGCCGCCGACACCCCGGCTGCCACGGCCGGACTTCGTGAGGGTGATGTCATCCTGCGGGTCGGCTCACACGACGCGAAGAACCTCGCGGAGGCGAGCCGCCTCGTCCGCGTGTACCAGGGCAAGACGGTGGACGTGACGGTGCGGCGCGCGGGCGAGCAGGTCACCGTGCCGGTTTACGCACGTTGGGCGCCCCCGAAAGGCCAGGGGCCAACAGGCATCTCCATCGCGCCCGAGACCGTCAACCCGGTCGATGGGCGCCCGTATACGGTGACCGTCGCCGAGAAGCCGTGGGTGGCCATTCCGCACGGGACCGTCCTGACATGGCAGACGCTGATCCTCGCCCGCAACGAGATGGTGGGATGGGTGAAGGGCACGGCGCGCCCCCAGTTCCAGGGCCCGGTAGGCATCGCCCAGACAACCGGCGAGGTCGCTCGGTCTTCGGAGACCACCGCCGGGGCGATCTCCCCGCTCCTGGAGTTGGCGGCGTTGCTCTCGATCAACCTCGGCATCCTGAACCTGCTAGATCCGGAAG
>SCVR01000375.1 GCA_004296805.1 Dehalococcoidia bacterium | reverse complement strand
CGTCAGCCGAGCCCTCGGCTTCGGCAGCGGCACGAGCGGCGAAATCGGACAGCAGCGCCTCGGGGTCGATGTCGACGTTCGCGGCGGCGGTTTCCTGCGCAAGCTCGATGACGAGGGCCAGCGATGCCGTCCGCTCCCGGGCGGCCGGACCGCCGCTGTCGTCGCCCTCGAGGTAGCCCATCTCGGTGATCAGGCGCTCCTGGAGGAGATGCGCGAGGAGCGGGCCGGTCGCCGTGGCCGGCAGGCGCTTCAGGATCCGGAGCGCGTCACGAACCTCCTGGCGCTCAAAGAACCGCTGGCCGCGGACGCGGAATGGGATGCGGGCCTTGGTCAGGGCGGCTTCGATGAGTGGGATCTGGGCGTTGATCCGAACCAGCACGGCGATGTCGGCAGCGTGCGTGGCGCCGGGCGTGGCAGCGGGCGTGGCGCCGGACGTGAGCCCCCGAATCGATGCCACCATCGCCGCGAGTTCCGCCTCGCCGTCGGCGAACGGAAGGATCGAGGGCGCCGGTCCGGACGGCATCGTCGCCACGAGGCGTTTCCGTCGACCCTCGGCGGCCAGGAGCCGGTTGGCGAGGGCCAGGATCTCGGGCGAGGAACGGTAATTGCGCGACAGCGTGATCTCGCGAGCACCAGGGAACCGCGCAGTGAACCCCGTCAGGTAGTCCGAGGTGGCGCCGGTAAAGGCGTAGATCGTCTGATCCTCGTCGCCGACGACGCACAGGTCGTCCCCGTCGCCCAGCCAGAGCTCGAGGAGGCGCTGCTGAAGGGGGTTCGTGTCCTGGTACTCATCCACGCTGAACCAGCGCTTGCGGGAGCGGATCATCTCGGCGGCATCGACGTCGGTCTCGAGGAGGTTGACCGTCTCGACGAGGAGGTCGTCGAAGTCGATGCGAACCGCCCGAACCTTCGCCCGCTCGTAGTCGCCGAAGATGCGGACGAAGAGATCGGCCGGAATCGGGGGTTCGCGATGGGCGGCGGACGCCTCGCGCTCGTAGGTCTTGGGCACGATCCGCCGGGCCTTCGCCCACTCGATCTCGTCGGCGAGGTCCTTGGACGGCGTGAACCGATAGTGACCGGGGAGCTGACGGGCAAGCCGAGACAGGATGGGCAGCTTCGAATCGAGGAGGTCGGGCAGCAGCGCCCCGTCGTGGCGGGCCGGCCAATAATGGCGGAGCTGGGAGAGCGCGTGGGCGTGGAACGTTCGGGCGGTCACGCCCGGCAGCCCGAGCGAGCGCAGCCGCGCCACCATCTCCGTGGCCGCCTTGTCCGTGAACGTGACCACGAGCACCTGGTCCGCGGGCACCACCTCGGTGGCGATGGCGTAGGCCGTCCGCCGGCTGATGACCCGGGTCTTGCCGCTCCCCGCGCCGGCGTGGATGACGACCGGCCCGCGCGCGGCCTGGACGGCGTCGAGCTGCTCGGGGTCGAGGTCGGCAAGGAGCGTCGAGGGATCGAGTCGCGGCACCCCACAAGGGTACGGGTCGGCGCTCACCCGCGGGTGCGCGGCACGGAACGGCCGCACCA
>SCVR01000374.1 GCA_004296805.1 Dehalococcoidia bacterium | reverse complement strand
TGGTGATCTTCGCGATCCCCTCGGCCTTGTCGTAGAGGATGTCCGTGTACTGCTTCACGGGCTGCCACTGGATGCTCACGGTGTCCCCCCAGCAGTCGAGCGCGGTGCAGCCGTCGAAGGCTACAACCGGCCGCGAATCCCTCGCAGGAAGTCCAGCAGCACAGCATTGAACGCCGCCGGCTGTTCGAGGTGGGCGCAGTGTCCTGCATCCTCGATGATCTGCAGCCGGGCATCCGGGATGGAGTTCGCCATCTCCGCGGCAATCGCGCTGAACTTCGTATCCAGCCTACCGGCTGTCAGAAGAACGGGCACGCTGAGCTCTCCGAGGCGGTCGCCCACCCAGGCCTGCGAGCCCGTGCCCATGCCCCGCAGGGAGTTGGCGAGCCCGGTGGCACGCTGGGCGAGGCGCTGCTGGCGAAGCGCGACCCGTTGGGGCTCAGTGAGTGTGGTCTTCTGGGAATCCCAGAGAGGGATCGATTGCCAGTAGTCGATGAAGGCCTCCAGGCCCTCGTTCTCGGCCTTCTGCGCCAGCGCCTCGTCGGCGGCGATGCGTTCGGCGCGCTCCTTCTCGGTGGCGAGGCCCGGTGAGGCGCCCTCCAGCACGAGTGCAGAGACGGCGTGCGGGTGCTGGATGGCGAGTTGGAGCGCAGTGCGACCGCCGAGGGAGTATCCGACCCAGATCGCCTTTTCGAAACCGATCTGACGCACCAGGGCGACGAGGTCCGTGACGGCCCGCGACATCTCGTAGCGCTCGACCGTGGGAGGCGAGCCTGACCAGCCGTGGCCGATCAGGTCGACCGAGAGCGTGGTGAACTCACCCTCGATGGCACGGACGACGTCGTACCAGCTGGTACGCGAGCCGGTGAAGCCGTGCAGCAGGACGACCGGCGGGCCCATGCCGTAGCGGTCGACGTTGAGCGCGAGTCCATCGACGTCGTAGTGCGGCATCGGCTACGTCCCTCTGCTCTGAACTACGCGTGCGCCGCGAGCGCGCTGCGGACCGCCTCGGTCGCCCGCGTCCACACGATGTTGTGCTGGGCGACGTTGCGGTCGCGTTCGGTACGCAGTTCAAGGACATCGAGCCCCGGACGTGCGAGGGCAGCGGCGATCGTGCCTCGCTGGTCGCCGGCGTCGAGGATGGCGTGGCGGCCGTGGTGCAGGGCGACGGCGTGCCTGAGATCAACGCCGTGCGGGGTCCCCCACCACGCGTCGAAGCGATCGGGGACGGCCTGCCGCTGAGGGAGGAACGAGAAGATCCCGCCGCCCTCGTTGTTCACGAGGACGATGGTGAGGTTGAGGCCGTAACGGTGCACGGGCCAGAGGCCGTTCACGTCGTGGAGGAAGGAGAGGTCGCCGATCATGAGGGCGACGGGCCCGTCGCCAGCAGCGGCCGCACCCACAGCCGTCGAAGTCACGCCATCGATGCCGGACGCGCCTCGGGTGCCGACGATGCGGATCGAGGTTTCGGTGTTGAAGAAGAAGGAGTCGATGTCGCGCACCGGCATCGAGTTGCCGGCGACGAGTGTGCTGCCTGCGGGGAGCGCGGCGCGGAGGTCAAGGACGGGCTGGCCCTCGAAGGTGTCGGAGAACTCCGCGATGGCGGTGCGCATGGCGTCGCGGGCGGCGGCGTTGGTGGCACGCCAGAGCGCGGCCCAGCCGTCCGGAGCCGCCGTCGGTAGGACGGCCTCGGCCAGCGCGGCGCACAGCGCGCGTGGGGTGGCGGGCACCACCTCGTCGCCCTGGAGGTCGGGATCGCGCCAGCCCGCCGTCGCAATGCCGCCCTCTTCGACGAGGATGCGGTGCACGCCGGGCTGGGCCGCGAGCCATTGATTGAACGGCTTCGATGTGGGGGCAGCACCAAAGCGCAGCACGACTTCCGGCAGCGCACGGAGCGTCTCGGGCACGCGCACGATGATGTCCGCGCAGTCGATGACGTTGGTGCGGTCATGGCTGCCGGCGCGGAGGCCGG
>SCVR01000373.1 GCA_004296805.1 Dehalococcoidia bacterium | reverse complement strand
CAAGCTGCGCTACATCGGGCGGGCGCGGAACGCGCTCTGCGTCACGCTCACCGCCGCCGCCTACAACCTGGTGCGCATGGCGAAGCTCGAAGCCGCCACAACGTAGGCGACGTGCGTCCGCTCCCGGCCGCCGACGGCCAGGAGGGATGACGGGGAGTCGCTGATCAGGTCGAGATCAGGGTGACGGCGGCGCTCAGGCCGTCGCGCATTCCGGCTCTCATCACTCCGACCGCTTCTTCAGCACCCTGCTAGCGCACCACCACCATGAACGTCCCGGCCGGCGCGCCCGTCGGGTACAGCGCGACAAAGTCCGCGTTCACGAACGCCGGCGCGTTGATCACATAGCCGATGGTCCGGCCGCCGACGAACACCCAGGCCGACTTGCTCCCCGTGAGCGCGGTCAGCAGGCCCGTGAGGTCACCACCACTCCAACTGGTGATCGTGACCCCGGCCACCGGCGCGGGCGAGAACGTGCCTGTCGCGGGCGTAGCGGGTGTCGGGGGCCGACTCTGCACCGAGAAGACGGTGAAGTGCGTGAGGCTCGCCGTCACCACCGCCGAACCGTTCCCATTGATCACCACCGTCGCCGGCACAGCCGTCCACGTGGTGCCGTTCCAGAACGCCAGCACGAGGTCCTGCGCCACCGTCCCCGCGGGGACCGAGGCCGTCGGGAGGAAGAACTCGACCACCACCGGTTTAAAGAAGTTCCCCGTCAAGGCCACGCCCAAGTTGGTCCTGGCGTTGATCTGGAACCCCGCGACGATGCTCAGCCCCGTCGGAGGCGGTGCGGCGGTCGTGAGCGCCGCCTGGCTGACGATTGCCGCCACCTGGACCGTCGAGCCAATCAGCAGCGCGCCCGCAGGCACGCTCACCGTCGCGTAAGCGCCCGTCGAGGACGTCGCCACAACCGTCGCAGGCAGGAGCGTCGAGGTCGCGGCGATACTCGGCGCGCCCAATGCGACGGTCGGGAGGTCCGCCGGCGCTGGCACCGGCAGCGGCACCGGCACCGGGGTGGGCGTCGGAGGCACCACCACGGGTGGAGGCGCCACGGCAACCGCCACCTGGGCGATCTGGAAGTCGCCGAACGCCGTCAGGCCGGTGACCTGAGTCGTCGTCGCGGTACGTGTACCAACGGTCGGGAGCGTCCAGGCCCCGCCGTCGTACCTGCCAACGAGGAGGGCATCGGTACTCGTGCCACCATCGAGGTTTCCCGCGGGGAACGTGAAAGTCACCCCGTACGTGTCGAACGAGATACCGCCGTTCGTCAGCGTCCAGTAACGGTTCACGCTCTGTGTTGAACTCAACCCAGACCACCCGGTGCTCGGATGGTCCCCGGCCGTCGTACTCACCGTCAGGCTGCCGGCGACCGTCACGTTACCGAAGACGACCGTGACCGGAGCGAACCCCTGCATGCCGACCTCGAACGTGCGAGCAGTAGCACCGGTCGCGACATCCTTGCGGAGGTTACCGATGACGTGCCCGGTGGTGCGGTTCACGCTTCCGCTGGCGGGAAGGATGAGCGCGCTCGCCCCGGTCTGGACCGTCCCGTTGGTCAGTCCAAGGGTGCCGTTGACCGTGACGTCGCCAAACATCGCGGCGCTCGTGCCGCTGAAGGTCAGGTGGTGATAGGTCGTCCCTTTTACGGTCTGACCAGCGCCGGCGTAGTTCACCGTGTTGGGACTCGCCGTGGCCGTGAGCGTCGCGATCGTCCCCGACCCGCCGAGGTTGAGCGTCGCGTTCGCTGCATTCACCAGCGTACCGCCTCCAGAGACAGCGCCTGACACCGTCACGATGCCGTTGTTGGTAAGTACCGCATCGGCGCCCGCAGTGCCGCACGTAGCGCTGCCGACCTCGACGTTCCCACCGACGGTCACCGTATGCCCGGCCGCGACGGTGAACTGCGCCGCAGCAGCGAGGCACAACTCGGTGCCGATGGCCACGCCACCCGCCGTCGTGGCTGCGGCGCCGGCTGCCACCCGCAAATAGCCGTTGGTGCTCGTGGCACCGGCGAGCGTCTTCGTCGCGCTCCCGCTGATGCCGAGGTGGTGATAGGTCGTCCCCTTGACCGTCTGAGCGGCGCCGGTGTAGTTGACCGTGTTGGGATTGGTGACTGCGCTCAGCGTGGTAACCGTGACATCCCCACCGGCACTGAGGGTCGCACCCACATACTGGGAGACCGAGCCGGCGCCGGAGATCGCGCCTGACACCGTCAGTATCCCGTTGTTGACCACGGCGCCCGCCACAGCGAGGCTTGCGGCCGCAGCCGAGGTCCCCGCGACGACGGTGACAGTGTGACCTGCACCCACCGTGACGGTGTCCTCGGCGCCGGGGACCACGCCGCCGGTCCACGTAGTTGGGGCGTCCCAATTGCCGTCCTGTGCGGACGCGATTGACGCCGCGTGCGCCACGCGCGGGTGATCGCTGGGCAGTACTCCGAGGGCCGCGCCCAGTGTGAGCGCGAAGGCCAGCGCTGGCACGAGCAGACTTCGAGATGCTAACCCCACAAGAGTCTCACGACGCATCGGACATCCCTGACATGCTCGCGGCCCACGCCCGCCGCACGGTCTCACCGTAGCCGTTTCTGGGGCGCGAATGCACCCAGCCGTCGCCCCCGGCCAGCCGAGGCCACCCCCCACGGACCGTTCGTGGGCGGTCAC
>SCVR01000372.1 GCA_004296805.1 Dehalococcoidia bacterium | reverse complement strand
CCTCGAGCACCTTGTAGTCGAGGAAGAAGCGACGGACCTCCAGCATGATGTGGGCAGGGACATCGTCCAGCTCGTGGATGTGGTTGTAGACGGGGTCGAACGTGCTGACGGCCAGCACCTTGTCGTCAGCCTTGCCCTGATCGCGCATGTGCATCACGCCCACTGGCCGTGCGTACACGAGCGTCAGCGGCGGCACCGCCTCCTGGCCCAGCACGATCACGTCAAGGGGGTCACCATCATCGCAGTACGAGCGCGGGATGAAGCCGTAATTCGCGGGGTAGCGCACAGACGAGTACAGCACCCGGTCGAGCTTGATCAGCCCGCTGGCCTTGTCCAGTTCGTACTTGTTCTTGCTCCCCTCGGGGATCTCGATGACGACCGGCAACATGTCGCCAATGTGGTCGGGGTCGACCTCGATGTCGTGCCAGGGGTGCATGCCAAGGTCCGATCTGCGGCGCTACGAGCGGCGCGTCATCACGTAATCGATCAAGCCATCGAGCGTGTCGCGCGCTTCGCCCGCCGGGATCGCGGACAGCGCCTGTCGCGCCTCGTCACCGAACTGCCGCGCAACCGCCATCGACTCGTCGATGGTCCCGGAGGCGAGGATCTCGCGGATGGCGCGGTCGAGGTTGGCCTTCCGACGCACGCCCTCGAACGCCTTCTTCACGGGGTTGTCGTCCGGGCGGCGCTGCATGTAGAGGATGGCTGGGAGAGTGAGGGTGCCGCCCTGCAGGTCGGACCCTACCGGCTTGCCCATCACCTCGGGATCGCCGGTGAAGTCGAGGATGTCGTCCACGATCTGGAAGGCGATGCCGAGCCGCAGGCCGTAGAGGCGCATCGCTTCCACCTGCTCGGGCGTCACGCCCGCGACCATCGCCCCACCCTGAGCAGCGGTCCCGAACAGCGACGCCGTTTTGCCGATGATCCGGTCGAGGTAGCGCTGCACGTCCTCGGAGTACTCGAAGACCGTGATGTCCTGTGTCAGTTCGCCCTTGGCGATCGTCATCAGCGTCTTGGCGAACACACGCACGACCTGCGTGTTGTCGGTCTGCGCGATGAAGTCGGCGGCATGGGCGAACATGTAATCGCCCAGCATGACCGATGCCGCGTTACCGAACAGCGCGTTTGGGGTCGGCTCGCCTCGACGTTCCTCGGCGCGATCGATGACGTCGTCGTGGACGAGCGTGGCCGTGTGCAGCAGCTCGACGCTGGCGGCCAGGGGCACGAGCCGGTCGAGGTCGTAGGTGCCGAGGCGGCCCGCAAGCAGGGCGATCGCCGGGCGCATCATCTTCCCGGTGCCTGCCAGGGCGGTCTCCAGCATCCGCTGGAGGAACTCGAACCCGACGTTCTGCGCGATCGACTGGATCTGCTCGCTGACGAGATGGAGGTCACCGGCGACGGGGCCGTAGAGGCGCTGGGCGTCGGCCGAGGGCGATGTGCTGTTCGTCATACCGTCCCAGCCTGTGAAGGTGCGTCGAATCCGAAGAAGCGCGCCGCGTTCGCCGAGG
>SCVR01000371.1 GCA_004296805.1 Dehalococcoidia bacterium | reverse complement strand
GACCCACGCCCCTCGCCGTTCTCGATGCCGATCGCGATGGCCGGGCGATGAAACTCCTCGGCGAGCCGCGCCGCCGCGAGCCCGATGATGCCGGAAGACATCTCGCTGGAGTCCACCACAATCAACGGAGGTGGTGGGTCACCGGCGAGGGCACGCGCCAACTCGACCGCCTGTGTGGTGGCGGTGCGCCGTTCGTCGTTCAACCGCTCGATCTCGGCCGCGAGGGTGCGCGCTTCCTCGAGGGTAGGTGCGAGCAGCAGGTCGAGTGCGATCCGCGCGTGCGCCATCCGCCCCGCCGCGTTGATCCGCGGCCCAATCACCCAGCCGATGCTGTCCGCGTCCACCAGTCTCGGCTGGATGCCGGCCACCTCACACAGTGCGAGGAGGCCGGGCCGCGTCGTCGTGCGGAGCGCGTCGAGCCCCAGCCGCAGGAGGTCCCGACACTCGCCCAGTAGCGGCGCCAGGTCGCACACGGTTCCGAGGGCCACGAGGGCCCGATGCGGGCCCGGGTCGTACTGCTGTCCGAGGCGGTCGTGCAGGTCGTGGATGACCTTGTACGCGACGCCCACGGCGGCCGGCTCCGAGCCGTACGAGTTGCCGTTCAACTTCGGGTTCACGATGGCAAGGGCATCTGGCAAGGCGTCCGGGATGGTGTGGTGGTCGATCACCACGACATCCATGCCCAGGCCGTTCGCTTCCGCCACCTCGTTCACCGCGGAGGTACCGGTGTCGGCAGTCACGAGGAGCGTCGCGCCCTGGTCGGCCAGACGTCGGATCGCGCGCACGTTTGGCCCGTAGCCCTCGGTGAAGCGGTCGGGTAGGTAGGGCATCGGCGTCGCGCCGAGGGCACGCAGGCCCTCCGTAAGTACCGCCGTGGCCGTCACGCCATCGACGTCGTAGTCGCCGTAGACCGCGACGGTCTCGCCGCCGCGGCATGCGCGGGCGAGGCGGTCCACGGCAACGTCGAGGTTCGGCATCAACTGAGGGTCAGTGAGGTCGCGCGGACTCCCGAGGAAACGGCGAGCCTCGTCGGTGGTGAGCACACCCCGCCGGGCGAGGAGCAGCCGCATCAACGGAGGCAATCCCGGCCCCGCGTCCGCGAAGCCAGCAAGATCAGGCGTCGTCTCGATGCGCCAACGCCCGCCCGACCCGGTCAGGATTCGAGCGCGTGCCGCCTCCGGGACGACCATCGGGGGTTAGCCTTCGTAACGGTTGAAGATCAGGCAGGAGTTGTGGCCGCCGAACCCCAGCGAGTTCGACATCACGTACTTCAGCGGCAGGTCACGCGGCTTGCCTGGCACGTAGTCCAGGTCACAGTCCGGGTCCGGCGTCAGCAGGTGCAACGTCTGGTGGATCCGCTGGTCGCGGATCGACATCACCGACACCGCCGCTTCGAGGCCCCCGGCGGCGCCCAATGTGTGGCCAAACATCGACTTGCTCGAGGAGATCGGGATACCCGGCGCAGCCTCACCGAAGACGGTCTTCATCGACATCGTCTCGAACTTGTCGTTCAACGGGGTGCTGGTGCCGTGCGCGTTGATGTAGTCGATCTCGGCCGGCGAGATGCCGGCCTTCTTCAGCGCCAGACGCATCGCCCGGGATGCGCCTTCTCCACCTTCCGAGGGTTGCGTGACGTGGAACGCGTCCGCGGACTGCGCGTACGAGGTGACTTCGGCCAGAATCGTCGCGCCCCGCTTTTCGGCGTGCTCACGCTCCTCGAGGACGAGGATGCCGGCTCCTTCCCCGAGGACGAAGCCGTCGCGGTCCAGGTCGAACGGGCGGCTGGCGGTTTCGGGGTCGTTATTGCGAGAGAGTGCGCGCGATGCGGCGAAGGCGGCGATCGTCATGCGCGTCACGGAGGCCTCGGCGCCACCGGTGACCATCGCGATCGCGTCCCCACGACGGATGGTCTCGAACGACGTACCGATCGCGTCTGCCCCGGAAGCACACGCTGACACCGTGTTGAAGTTCGGGCCTCGGAGGCCGAAGCG
>SCVR01000370.1 GCA_004296805.1 Dehalococcoidia bacterium | reverse complement strand
GAGGAGATCCGCGAGACGTCCGGCCAGCGCCGCCGCAAGGCGACCAAGCGCATGCGCGTCGTGGAGGCCCTCCGCAAGTCCGGCAACCGCCCCGAGTGGATGATCATCTCGGAGCTGCCGGTCCTGCCGCCGGACCTCCGGCCCATGGTGCAGTTGGAAGGTGGCCGCTTCGCGACCTCCGACCTCAACGACCTCTACCGCCGCGTCATCAACCGCAACAACCGCCTCAAGCGGCTGCTGAACCTCGGTGCCCCCGAGATCATCATCCGCAACGAAAAGCGGATGCTGCAGGAGTCCGTCGACTCCCTGATCGACAACGGCCGTCGAGGCCGTGCGGTCGCCGGTTCCGGCAACCACAAGCTGAAGTCGCTCTCTGACCTGCTCAAGGGCAAGCAGGGACGCTTCCGCCAGAACCTGCTGGGCAAGCGCGTGGACTACTCCGGCCGGTCCGTCATCATCGTGGGGCCGCAGTTGCGCCTCCACCAGTGCGGTCTGCCGAAGAAGATGGCGCTCGAGCTGTTCAAGCCGTTCGTCATGCACGCGCTCGTGAAGCAGGGCCTCGCCCACAACATCAAGAGCGCCAAGCGCATCGTCGAGCGTGCACAGCCCGAAGTCTGGGACGTCCTCGAAGAGGTCATCGCAGACCGCCCCGTGCTGCTCAACCGCGCACCCACGCTGCACCGCCTGGGCATCCAGGCCTTCGAGCCCGTGCTGGTGGACGGCTCTGCCATCCAGCTGCACCCGCTGGTCTGTTTCGCCTACAACGCCGACTTCGACGGCGACCAGATGGCCGTCCACGTCCCGCTCTCGTACGAGGCGGTCGCGGAAGCCCGTCAGGTCATGCTGTCGACCAAGAACCTGCTCTCGCCCTCGGACGGTGAGCCGGTCGTGGCGCCGACCCTGGACATGGTCCTCGGCTGCTACTACATGACGTACGACAAGTACGCCGACCAGCCGGACGTGAAGCGGCCGACCTACCAGGACATGGAGGCCGTCCAGCGGGCGTTCGACATGCGTCGTGCGCACGTACACGACCCGATCGCCTTCCGCCTCAAGGACGGCAGCCGGATCGACACCACCATTGGCCGCGTGCTCTTCAACGAGATCGTCCCGGACGAGCTCGGGTTCCTCAACGCGACCATGGACAAGAAGAAGCTCCGTGAACTGGTCTCTCGCACCTACCGCGAGGTCAGCCACGAGGCCACGGTCAAGCTCGTCGACGCGATCAAGGACATCGGCTTCGAGTACGCCACTCGTTCCGGCACCACGATCGCGGTGAGCGACATCTTCACGCCGCCGACCAAGGTGGCCATGCTCGCGGATGCGGATGCGCAGATCGCGGACATGGAAGACCAGTTCCAGATGGGACTCGTCACGGACGACGAGAAGTACCAGCACGCGATCCGCGTGTGGACGGACACCACTCAGAAGATGCAGGAGGCGCTCTACGCGTCGCTGCCGCCTGAGAGCCCGCTCGCGATGATGTCCAACTCCGGCGCGAAGGGGAACATCACCCAGATCCGCCAGATGGGCGCTATGCGAGGCCTGATGTCCGACCCGACCGGTCGGATCATCCCGCTCCCGATCCGCTCGTCCTTCCGGGACGGCCTGTCCGTCCTGGAGTACTTCATCTCCACGCACGGTGCCCGCAAGGGCCTCGCCGACACGGCACTCCGGACGGCCGACTCCGGCTACCTGACCCGCCGCATGATCGACGTGGCCCAGGACACCATCATCCTGCCCGGCTCCTGCGTGGAGCCGGGGGAGGCCATCCCGGGCATCTGGATCCGCCACCGCCCGGGTGACGTCTTGCTCGCGTCGCTCCTCGAGCGGCTCATCGGCCGTTGGGCCGCTGCGCCGATCGCGGACCCGAACACCGGCGAGGTGATTGCACCCGCCGACGAAGAGATCACTGAGCCTGTCGCGCAGCGCATCATCGCTGCCGGCATCGAAGAGGCGTTCGTCCGCTCCCCGCTGGCCTGCCGCATCCGACGCGGTATCTGCCAGCGCTGCTACGGCCGCTCGCTGGCCACCGGCAAACTCGTCGACGAAGGTGTCGCCATCGGAATCATCGCGGCGCAGTCCATCGGTGAGCCGGGTACGCAGCTCACGATGCGGACGTTCCACACCGGTGGTGTGGCCTCGTCCGTGGACATCACCTCCGGCCTCCCGCGTGTCGAAGAAATCTTCGAGGCGCGCGTGCCGAAGGGCCTCGCCATCCTGAGTGAGATCGACGGTGTCGTTGCCCTCACCCGCACTGGCGACCAGCGCATCCTCTCCGTCACCTCCACCCGGACGGTGTCGGAGGACTACACGCTCCCGGAGGGGTACGACCTCCAGGTGGAGGATGGCGCGGACGTCCGCGTCAATCAGGTCCTCGCCCTCCCCGCGACCGCCGAGGCGACCACGGGCGACGAAGTCGTCCCGACCGAGCCGATCAAGGCGATGGCGGACGGCAAGGTCGAGTTCATCCGCACCGGCGGCCGCCGTCGGCCAACGGGCCTGCGCATCACCGGTGTCCGCACCGACACGCGCGAGTACCCCGTGCCTGCCAACTCTCGACTCCGTGTCGAGGGCGGCGAGTACGTCTCCTCTGGTCACCAGATGACGGAGGGTTCGCTGAACCCCCACGACGTCTTGAAGATCATGGGGCCGGCTGCTTGCCAGTTGTACCTGGTGGAGGAAGTCCAGAAGGTCTACCGCTCACAGGGCGTGAACATCAACGACCGTCACATCGAAGTGATCGCGCGTCAGATGCTCCGTCGGGTCCAGGTGGACGACCCGGGTGACTCCACGCTGCTTGAGGAGGAGCGTGTCGAACGGCACGCCTTCAACGAGCTCGCGGAGAAGATGGCTGCGGAGGGCAAGATCCCGCCGACGGCGCACCCGGTCCTGCAGGGTGTGACCCGTGCTTCGCTCGAGACCGACTCGTTCCTCTCCGCCGCCTCCTTCCAGGAGACGACGCGAGTCCTGACCGAGGCGGCCCTCGAGGGCAAGACGGACCACCTCTACGGCCTCAAGGAGAACGTGATCATCGGCAAGCTGATCCCGGCCCGGGCCACCATCACGGTGGAACGCCCGACCCCGATTGCCGAGATCGCGATGCCGGAGTCGTTGCTCCTGCCCTTCATGTTCGAGTTCGAGCGCGCCGACTCCCTGTCGGACGTCTTCGAGCCCGAGGCCGCGCTCGCCGCTGCCTCGTACGTTGCCGAGCCGATCTAGGCTGGCGTCACGCACACACACGAAGGGCCCCCGCAAGGGGGCCCTTCTGTTGCTCGGTGCTCGTGGGCCCGAGGTCGTCGCTAGCCAGTGATCCCGATCGACTTCAGTTCGAGGTCTACCAGCTGCTCGATGAGCGTCGCGCCGATCGGCTCGCGCGTGAGCAGCGCGCGCATGAACAGCGGGCCGACCAACCGCTGCGAGTGCACCCACCAGTCGATGTCCGCCGGCACCTCGCCCCGCTCGATCGCGCGTCTGAAGATCTGCTCCATCACCGCGATGCGCCGCGCCATCACCGTGCCGCGGATCGCCTGGGCCAGCGCCGGGTCGTGCGCCATCTGCCCTACGATCGCCGCGAGCATCGCCGCGGTGAGCCCGTCGTCGAACACCACCGAGGTGTGTACCAGCGCCACGATCAGGTCGCGCCGCAAGCTCCCCGTGTCGCGATCCAGCTGTAGGTCGGCGATCGAGTTCCCCACATCGACCACGAGTGCGATGCGGTCCGGGTACCGCCGGTACACCGTCGACTTCGCGACCCCCGCACGCGCTGCCACCGCCTCGAACGTCAGCGCGTCGTATCCCTCGCTCGCGAGGATCTGGCGAGCGGCCAGGCGGATCGCCTCCCCCACGCTCTCGCTGCGGGGCCGACCGCGCGCCGATGAAGGTTTCGTCGGTGTCGATTCGGTGGTCACGGCGCTAGTCCTCGAAGTCCAGGCCGGCGTCCACACCCTCCGCGGGCAGGAACACGAGGGCGATCACGGCACCCACGAGCGCGACCGCCGCGCCGGCGCGCAGCCCGATCGCCATCGCGTGCAGGAAGGACTCCCGCGCCACCTCGGCCAATGGCCCCCCGGCCGGCCCGACGCGCGCTGCCACCTGCAGCGCCCCGCCGAGCGAGTCGTGCGCAGCCTGCGCCGCCGTCGGTGGCAGCCCGGCGACCGCTTCGTCCATCCGCCCGCGGTAGACCGAGGAGATCAGGCTGCCGAGGACCGCGACGCCGAGCGCCCCGCCGATCTGCCTCGTCGTGTCGTTCATCGCAGAACCCACCCCGGCACGTGAACGCGGGATCGAGCCCATCACCGCCTCGGTGGACGGCGCCATCGTGAGGCCCATGCCGATCGCCATCAGCAACATGCACCCGACGAACCACCCATAGCCGGTGCCCGCCTCGACGCGGGACAGCAGGAGCAGCGCGACCGCGACGACCGTCAGGCCCGCGGCTACGACGATCTTGGTGCCCACGTGTTCCACCAGCCGCGCGCTCACCGGCGCGCCGATGATCATCCCCGCCGCCATCGGCAACATCCGCACGCCCGCCTCGAGCGGGGCGTAACCGAGGATGAACTGCAGGTATTGCGTCATCCCGAACATCGAGCCGAACATCGCGAAGAACACGAGGGTGATCGCCGCGTTGGCCGCCGTGAAGCGCGGGTTCTTGAAGAAGCGCATGTCCAGCATCGGCTCGCGCGTGCGCATTTCGACGATTGCGAACGCGACCTGGAGCGCCGCTGAGACGGCGAACGCGCCCAGGATCGTCCCGCTCGTCCACCCCCGTGCGGGCGCCTCGATCAGGCCCCACACGAGGATGCCGATACCGGAGATCGAGAGCAGCGCTCCGGGGATGTCCACGCGCGGCGAGTTCGGGTCACGCGAGGTCGGCAGCAGCACCGCGCCCAGCGCCAGCGCCAGCACGACCACCGGGACGTTCACCAGGAAGATCGCGGACCAGTGGTAGTGCTCCAGCAGGTACCCGCCTGCCACTGGCCCCAGCGGGATGCCGATGCCAGCGATGCCGGCCCAGATCCCGATCGCGCGGCCTCGCTCTTCGGGCGGGAACATGTTGGTCATGATCGAGAGCGTCGCCGGCATGATGAATGCGCCGCCGATGCCCATCAGCGCGCGCACCGCGATCAACTGCTCCGGGCTGTTCGTGCGGGAGGCGAGCAACGAACTCGCCCCAAACAGCACGAGGCCGAATGTCAGCGCGCCCTTCCGCCCGAAGCGGTCGCCCAGCGCGCCCGCCGAGAGCAGCAGCCCAGCGAACACGAGCACGTAGGAGTCCACCATCCACTGCAGCTGCGCACCGCTTGCGCCGAGTTCGCGGACCAGCGTGGGCAGGGCCACGTTCAGGATGGTGTTGTCGATGCCAATGATGAGGAGGCTGAGCCCCAGCACAGCGAGGCCCTGCCACCGACGGGCATATGGCGCGGTGGTCGCGGGCGGGGTGCCAGGAGGGGTTTGGAGAGCGGCGGACATGGGGCGGCCTTCGCTATTACGCTACGATTCGTATCGTAAATACCCTACTCGTGGCCCTCTCATTACGCAACGATCCGTAGCGTAATTCGGTGAGGGCGACGTCGAGGGTGTCAGAGCCGTCTTCCAGATTCGGATCAGGTCGCTCCCTCGGGATCGCTGCCGGCTCCCCGGTGCCTGCGTTTCCGCACCCGTGCGATCGTCCGCCGCCAGTGAGTTGCGCGACCGACCACACCGTCCGCATCGACGAACGGTGGTCAGTCGTCGGTGCGCGAGCACTTCGGCGTCGCAGGGTGATCGTGTGTCGCGTCAGGCCGACGCTCGCGCGGCTCTCGTGAGAGGCGGCAATGCTCACGGCCGGCGCACGAGTCCCGGGCGGGTGCGCCCAGCGCCGATGTTATGCTGACTATGCAACGAGGACGCACGTCGTGACCCTGCTGGGATTACTCGCTGCCGCGGCTCTAGGACTCATGGCCCTTCGAGGCATCACGCTCCTGATCGATCCCGCTTCGTCCGACCCGTTCTTCTTCCCGCTCTACATCTCAGTCCCTCTGGCCCTGACCTTCGGCCTGATCACCACCTACATCCTCGGGCGGTACATGGGGCTGTACGGGCTGCGCACCCTGCACGACTACGAGTCACGTCGCCGCGCCAGCCGTGAGGTAATCGTGCGTGACACCGACCGTGCCGCAGTCCCCGAGTCAGACATCGAGTACTAGCGCCGCATCTCCTGTCCCGGCGCGCGATACCATCGGGCCATGACGCCCCCCATGCCCCCCGTGGACGGCCTCGCCGTGATCATCCTCGCCGCAGGTTCGTCCTCGCGGATGGGTGGTGTCGACAAGCTCAGGGCGGACCTCGGTGGGCGTCCGCTGATCGCACACAGCATCGAGACACTGGGCGCCATCGAGGGTGTTCAGGCGCTGGTGCTCGTCGGCCCGGTCGACCACTACGCAGAGTTTGGCCTGTACGCGACGGACGCCATCCTGAGGGGGGTGCAACTGCGGTGCGTGCAGGGTGGCCGCCGCCGTCAGGACTCGGTCGCGGCGGCGATCGCCGCGGTGCCTGACGCCGCGTGGTACCTCGTCCATGACGGCGCACGTCCCTTCGTCACCGCGGACCTCGCCCGCCGAGTCCTCGAGGGCGCACGGCGGCACGGCGCGGCGATCCCGGGCGTTTCGGTCACAGACACCATCAAGCACATCGACGTCGACGGACGCATCCTCGCGACCGTCGAGCGCGCCTCATTGCGTGCCGTCCAGACGCCGCAAGGGTTTGCGGGATCGCTGTTGCGTCGCGCGCACGCCGAGGTCACCAGTGACGTGACCGACGACGCGGCGATGGTGGAGTGGCTGGGGTCGTCGGTGTTTGTCGTACCCGGCGATCCCGCGAACATGAAGGTGACCACACCGACCGACCTGACCGTGGCGCGCGCCCTGTTCGCAGCCGGCGCACATCGAGAGGCCTGACGATGCGCGTGGGAATCGGCTACGACCTCCACCAGTTCCGCAAGGACGGGGACACCCGCCTGCGCCTCGGTGGTGTCGACATCGACGAGGCCCCACAACTCGAGGGCCACTCCGACGGCGACGCCCTCATTCACGCGCTGATCGACGCGCTGCTCGGCGCGGCCGGCGAGGGCGACATCGGCCGTCACTTCCCGCCGGGCGACCCGGACACGCGCGGCATCGACAGCCGCGAACTGCTGAAGCGGGTGCAACGTCTGATCGGCGCGCGCGGCTTCCGCATCCACAACGTGGACGCCACCGTGATTGCGGAGCGCCCGCGCCTCGCCCCGCACATCGAGGCGATGCGCGAGTGCATCGCGCAGACCCTCGGCCTCGTGGTCGGCTCCGTGAACGTGAAGGCCACGACGAACGAACGCTTCGGCAGCCTCGGCAGTGGTGACGCGATCGCCGCGATGGCTGTCGCCCTGATCGAAGAAGACGGCCGCTAGCCGTCGCCCCTAGGGGTAGATCCCGCGCAGGTTCACGGCCTCGACGACACGTTCGATGGCGACCCAGTTTGCGGCCTGGCGCAGGGTGCAGTTGGGCGCGTTGACCGGGCGTCGCGTGGCGATCGTCTGGTAGGCCTTCGCCATGATCGACTGCAACTCCTGGTTCACGCGCTGCTCGCTCCAGCGCTGGAACTGGCGTGCCTGCACCCATTCGAAGTAGGAGACGGTGACGCCGCCCGCATTCGCGAGGATGTCCGGGACGACCACCACGCTGCGTTCGCGCAGGATCGCGTCAGCCTCGACCGTCGTGGGGCCGTTCGCGGCCTCGATGATCAAGGGCGCGCGCACGGCGGCGGCGTTGGCCTCGGTCAACACGCTTTCGAGGGCCGCCGGGATGAGGATGTCGACCTCGGCCGCCAGTACGTCGGCCCCTGCGACCACTTCGACGTCGCGCGCGAACAGGTCATGCCACCCGGTGAGCGTGCCGCCCTTCGCGACGAACGCATACGCCGCGGTCACATCGATGCCATCGCGGTGGTGGAGGGCGATGTCTTTGTCGGAGAGGTACGTGACCTTCGCGCCCGCCTCGTGGATCAGCCGGGCCGCCACGCCGCCGACGTTGCCGAAGCCCTGCACGGCGACCGTGCGTCCCTGGATGCCTCCCTCGGCGCGCAGGTGCTCCTGGATCACGTACAGGATGCCTCGACCCGTCGCCTCGAAGCGACCCTCAGAACCACCGAGTGCGATCGGCTTCCCCGTGACGACGCCGGGGATCGTGTACCCCTGCGTCATCGAGTAGGTGTCCATCATCCACGCCATGATCTGCGGGTTCGTGCCCATGTCCGGCGCGGGGATGTCCTTGTCCGGACCGATGATCGGGATGATCTCGCTGGTGAAGCGGCGCGTGAGGTTCTGCAGTTCGTTGCTGGAGAGCGCCGCCGGGTCCACGGTGACGCCGCCTTTGGCGCCGCCGAACGGCACATCGACGACGGCACACTTCCATGTCATCAGCATGGCGAGCGCCTTCACCTCGTCCAGGCTGACGTGCGCGGAGTAGCGGATGCCGCCCTTCGAGGGGCCGCGTGCAACGTTGTGGAGCACGCGCAGGCCCTCGAACATCTTGAGCGAGCCATCGTCCATTTCGACCGGGAACTGCGTCTGGAACACGGTCTTGAACGAGGTGAGGTACTCGCGCATCTCGTCGCGGAGTTGGAGTTGGTCGGCTGCTTCGTGGAGCTGTGTCAGGGCGCCTGTGAGGATCGCTTCCATCGGGGTCCCTTCCGCGGCGCGCGGTGAAAGCGCGTGCGTCGCCTTCGATGGTACTCGCGTGCCCGGTCGGGCTCGTCAGCGCTTCACGCTCCAGCGTGTCCCGGCGGCACCGTCCTCCAGTACCACCCCGAGGGCATCGAGTTCCTTGCGGATGGTGTCGGCGAGTGCCCAGTCCTTCTCGGTGCGGGCGGCGATCCGGCGCTCGATCAGGGCGTCCACGGTGCTCGCGACATCTTTGCCGCTGCACACCACGTTGAGCCGGGACGCGAGCCTCGCAAACGGCGCCGGGTCGAGCCGCGCGCTGGCCTCGTCCGCGGCGCGCTCGACGAGCGTGAGGCCGAGGACGCCCGCGAGTTCGCGCAGCGTCGCCTGTGCCGCGGCGATGTCCTCGCCTGCGTCACGGCCGCGGTTGATCGCGCGTGAGAGGTCGAACAACGTCGCGAGGGCCTGTGGGGTGCCGAGGTCGTCCTCCATCACCTCAATGAAGCGCGCACGCGATGCAGCGATGTCGATCGAGGAGGGCGCAGCGCCGGTGCCGGGCCGCAGCGCGGCGGTCAGCCGCTCGATGCCAGCGACGGCTGCGGCCATCGCTTCGTCCGTGAGGTTGTTCGGCTGGCGGTACTTCGAGGAGAGCACGTACATGCGGATCGCGTCGGGCGACCACCGGTCGAGGGCCTCGGCGACGTTGACGACGTTGCCGAGGGACTTCGACATCTTCTCGCCGTCGCGCTGGACCATGCCGTTGTGCATCCAGATGTTCGCGAACGTGGGGCCCGGTGCGTGCTTCGCCGCTTCGGCCTGTGCGATCTCGTTCTCGTGGTGCGGGAAGATGAGGTCGACGCCGCCGCCGTGGATGTCGAAGCGGTCGCCCCCCTCCTTCGAGTAGAGGTAGCGGCGTGCCATCGCGGAGCACTCGATGTGCCACCCCGGGCGGCCGAGGCCCCACGGTGACGGCCATGCCGGTTCGCCCGGCTTCTGCGCCTTCCAGAGCGCGAAGTCGAGCGCGAACTCCTTGCCGTCGCCGGGTTCGAAGCGCGTACCGCTGCGCAGGTCATCGATGTTGCGGTGCGACAACTTGCCGTAGTCGGCCTTCTCGCGCACGCGGTAGTAGACATCGCCCGTGGGCGTCACGTAGGCGAGGCCGTTGGCAATGATCTCCTCGATCATGCCGATGATGTTGTCGATCTCGCGCGTCACACGCGGGCGCACGTCCGGCAGGATCAGGCCGAGCGCCTGCTGCTCCTGCTCCCACTGCTCGATGTTCGCGTTCGCGAGTTCGAGGGGGTCGCGCTCCTGCTGGGCCGCGCGCTCGATCAGTTTGTCGTCCACGTCCGTGTAGTTGGACACGAAAGTGACCTGGTAGCCGCCGGCCGGATTGCCCTTCCAGCGCAGATAGCGCACGAGCACGTCGTAGACCATGAGCGACATCGCGTGGCCGACGTGCGCGGAGTCGTACGGCGTCACGCCGCAGACGTACAGGCCGATCCGGCCGGGTGCGACAGGGACGAGGACTTCGACGTTGCCGGTGAGGGTGTTCTGCAACCTCACCCGAGCGACTCCCGGCCGTCGCCCGCTGGGCGCTGCTCGTCGTGTTTGCGCTGCGCCTCGAACGAGGTGACCTCCGCCTCAAGCGCGGTGATCCGCCGTTCGAGCGCGTCGATGCGGTCCCACTCGGGGTCGGGCAAGCGCTCGATGGTGTCGTTGCCGCGGTTCGCGTACGCGATCACATGCCCCGGCACGCCGACCACGGTGGCGCCCGGCGGCACCGAAGAGACGACGACCGACCCGGCGCCGATCTTCGCGCCCGCGCCGATGGTGATGGCGCCGATCAACTTCGCACCCGCGCCGACGAGGACGTCGTCCTCCAGCGTGGGGTGGCGCTTCTCGTGCCGTGTCGATGTCCCGCCCAGGGTCACACCCTGCAGGATGTGGCAGCGGTCACCGATCTCGGCGGTCTCACCGATGACGACGCCCATGCCGTGGTCGATGAAGAGGAAGTGGCCGATGCGTGCCTTCGGGTGGATGTCCACCCCGGTGGTCATGCGGGCGGCGTTCGCGACGAGGCGGGCGACGAGCGGGAACCCGGCGGCGTCAACGCGCTGGGCGATGCGGTGGGCGATCAGGGCGTGGACGCCGGGGTAGGTGAGGAGCACCTCCAGCGCAGAACGCGCGGCGGGGTCACGCTCCATCGCAGCGTGGATGTCTTCGCGCACACCATCGAGGAATCCCACGGGCGCTGCCTTCGGGGCCGGCGCCGCCCCCTGGGGAGGGCTCGCGCGTACCAATAGTAACGCCCGCCTTCGGGAGGTCCGAGGGCCCTCGGAATCCGGCTGGGGCAGAGGCGGGGACGGGCGGGGGCTCCCCAGGGGCCACGTCGGGAGCCCGCTGGGGAGCGGTTGGGCCTCGGGAGCCCCGCCAGGCCCACGCCCGGGGATTCCCCTCGCATTGATCGTGCCGGAGCGCGCTCCGTATACTTCTCGATGGCCGCCCGGAAGGGCGGTTGATTCTCTCTGCCGCCCGTCCGATGGGCTCGCGGTGTGCCCGAGTGGCGCAACGGCAGCGCAGCCGCTTTGTAAGCGGAAGGTTGTGGGTTCAAATCCCTCCTCGGGCTCCAAACAGCCCCGCGGGGGCGGGACCTCGGCCAGCGGTAGACGGCAGAGCGGGGTGACTCCCGCACGGGTGGGAGAGCGGCTAATTCCAGCGGTCTGTAAAACCGCCGCCTTAACGGCTACACAGGTTCGAATCCTGTCCCGTGCACCAGTAGCGATCACCGGCGACCCAGGACGCCGACTCGGGCCCCCATAGCTCAGTGGCAGAGCGCGTTCTTGGTAAGAACGAGGTCATGAGTTCAAGTCTCATTGGGGGCTCCAGCACCCTCGAGTGATCGAGGGCGCAGCAGACGACAGCGGGCCGGCTCGCCGGCAGAGGAGTAGGTAACAGCGATGGCCAAGGGCGTATTCGAGCGGACCAAACCGCACCTGAACATCGGGACGATTGGTCACGTGGACCACGGCAAGACCTCGTTGACGGCGGCGATCACGAAAGTGCTCGCGCTGAAGGG
>SCVR01000369.1 GCA_004296805.1 Dehalococcoidia bacterium | reverse complement strand
AGAAGAACGCACTCTCGCAGGAATTGGCGTGGAGCATCGTCCACGCCGTCCAGCAGGCGGCCCATGACGAGGGCGTCTGGGTCATCGGGATTACCGGGACGGACGACGCATTCTGCGCGGGGCTCGACCTCACCCCGGAACCGAATACGCAATCCTGGACGGGGATGAATTCGCAGGACGAGTACTTGGACGACCTCTCCTGGGTCAGCAGATTCCCGCTGGCGATCCGTGAGTGGTGCGACAAGCCGGTCGTGGCCGGCATCAACGGGGTCGCCGTCGGTGCTGGCCTGTCCCTCGCGATGGCCGCTGACATCCGTCTGATGGCAGACGGCGCGAGGCTCATCGCCGGTTACCCACGGATCGGCGGCTCTCCGGATGGCGGGCTGTCGTGGACGCTGCCGCAGGTGATGGGGTACGAACAGGCGCTTCGCTTCCTGCTCGAGAACCGCACCGTGTACGCGGACGAAGCGCATCGCCTCGGTATGGTTGGGGAAGTAGTGCCGCCGGAGCGGTTCGCGGCGCGATTCGACGAGTACTGCGACTCCCTGACCCAGCTGTCACCGATCACGGCTCGGCTCTCCAAACGCGTTGTCCGGCACGCCACTGCCCTGGCCGATGTCGAGGGCCACATGCGGTACGAGCTGCTCAATATCGGCCGCGCATTCGCCTCCGGCGACGGCAAGGAAGCGCGCCGGGCATTCCTCGAAGGCCGCCCACCGAAGTTCACTGGCGCCTAGACACGGATCAGGAGACGCGACATGGACCTCGGACTGTTTACCTTCGGCTCACGCCTCGCCACGATCGTCGATGACGCCGTCCGTGCGGAGGCCGAGGGCTTCGCGATGTTCACCATGGCGAACATCGCGGGCCGCGATGCCATCGGCGCGATGACCGTCGCCGGGACACGGACCTCGCGCATCCGCCTGGCCACCGGTGTCGTGCCGACGTTCCCGCGACACCCCACGGCGATGGCCCAGCAGGCGCTGACCGCGCAGGCTGCCAGCGGTGGGCGGTTCACCCTCGGCATTGGCCTGTCGCACAAGGTCACGATCGAGGGCGGCTACGGCCTGTCGTTCGACCGGCCCGCCGTCCATATGCGCGAGTACCTGAGCGTGCTCATGCCGCTCCTTCACCTCGAACCCGTCCAATTCGATGGCGAGCAATACCACGTCCGCGCGGCACTCCGGACACACGACACCACGCCCGTCCGCTGCCTCATCGCAGCGATGGCACCGGTCATGTTGAAGCTGGCGGGCACCATGGCGGATGGCACCATCCTCTGGATGACGGGCGGACGAGCAGTTGGCGAACACATCGTCCCGCGCATCACGAAGGCGGCAGCGGAGGCGGGACGCCCCGCGCCGGAGGTCGTCTGCATGCTGCCGATCGCTCTGACCTCGGACGTTGCCGGTGCGAAGGCGAAGGCAGCGGCCCAGTTCGAGAACTACGGCCGCCTGCCGTCCTACCGGGCGATGCTCGACAAGGAGGGCGTCGCGGGTCCAGGGGATGTCGCCATCGTCGGGGACGAGGCGACGCTGCACTCTGAACTCAGACGGTTGCGGGACGCTGGGGCCACGACGTTTGTCGGCGGGCTCTTCGATGCTGGTGAGGGATCGGCGGAGCGGACGAGGGCGTTCCTCGCATCCGCACTCGGCGAGTACCGCTAGCCGAGGCGGTCGAGGGCCTTCAAGGCGTCGCGCGCCTCGATCGCCGCCCCCAGCCGTTCGATGCCTTGCGCATGTACACGGTCCATGCGCGGGTTCGGAGAGGGCGATCCGGCGCCGATGGTGAATACCGCCAGCGATGCCAGCAGCGAGATGTCGTAGTCGCGCTCAAACTGCCGGCGCTCGTAGGTGACGCCGTTCTCGGTCAGTGCCTCGAGGTAGGCCTCGATACATGGGCCCTCGACGGCGGCACGGACGGACGGTTCGAGGTCGAGCCCCAGGAAATAGGCGAGGTCATAGGCGCCGCGCGTCCGACAGGCGAACTGCCAATCGATCGCCGCCACCTCGACAGGCGCGGCCGCGCTGAAGAACAGGTTGTCGAGGCGGAAGTCGCCGTGCGTCAGCGTGCGCGGCGGCTGTGCGATGGCCTCGAGCAGCGGCACGTAGGCCTCTGAGAGACGGCCTCGGACATCGCGCAGGCGGGGCGTCAGCAGCGGACCGGCAGTTTCGAGGGCCCGCGCGAACGCGCCAGCAACGCGCGCTGCGCGTGTCAGACCAACAGTGGTATCAGGAAGCCATTCGGCTGCCTCGACTTCGGCGGAGCCCCACCATGCTGCGTGGTGCTCACCAAGTGCCCGCGCTGTCGCAAGTGCCTGCTCCGGCGTGCAGGAGAGTTCCTGATCGCCCTGCGCGAACGGCGCGAGATCCTCCAGCAGGAGTACACACTCGCCCGGCCCTCCGAGTGCCACCGCGTGCGCGCGAGGCGTGCGGAGTGGCGTGCGCGGCGCGAACTGCTGGTAGAAGCGCACCTCGCGTTCATACCAGCCCTGGAAGACGGCCACGCCTCGGACACCCGGCGTCCCAAACTTCGCAATGAGGCGCGTGGGGCCTGGCACACCTTCGTAGGCGAGCGCCAGGCGGAACGCGTCACCGTTCACGCCACCACGGTCACCGACCGCTGTCGCACGCACGTCGAGCACATGCGAGGTCGGTGCCAGGGCGCCCGAGCCGTGGAGTGCCCCCTCGATCCACACGGACGTGAGGTCTTCGACGCGAAAGGGCGTCACAGCACGGGCTCCAGCACTTCGGCCAGCGCCAACAGTTCCTCGTCGTGCCCACGCCGTCCGACGACCTGCACGCCGACCGGCATCGAGTCGACCCGGCCTGCTGGCAGGGTGACCGCCGGCATGCCCGTGTGAGTCCACGGCAGGTTCATCGCCGGGTCACCGGTGGAGCGCAGGCCGATCGGTGCCGGGCCCGTAGCCGCGGGCGACACCCATGCGTCGATGCCATGGGCGTCCATGAGCGCCTCGAGTTCGCGCCGGAGCCCCTCGCGTCCAGCGAATCCCTCGGCGCGCTCGGCTGCCGTCACGGCCGCCCCGTCGTCGAAGAGCGAAGCGCTGGCCCCTCGCACGAGGGAGCCCCAGCGGGCGAAGCGTTCGAGGTGCTGCTCTCGGAACTCCGCCGTGGAGAGCGCACGGTGGCGGCGGTTGACCGCTTCGATGTCCGTCAGCGCGGGAATCCGCAGCACAGTGATGCCTGAGGCCTCCAGTGCTCGCAGAGATGTTTCGAAGGCTTGCAGGGCGGCGGGCTCGGCCTGTGCCAGATAGCGCCCATCCGGCACACCGAGGGTGATCGAGGCGGACATTGAGATGCCAGTCCGCCAGTCATCGATCAGTACAGAGCCGACGATCTGGGCCCCAGCAGCGTCCTGCGTGAAGAAGCCGATGTGATCGACCGACGGGGAGTAGTAGAGGGCGCCGTCCGTCGGGATTCGACCATACGTGGGTTTCACGCCCACGACGCCGCAGAAGGCGGCAGGCCGGATCACCGAGCCCACCGTCTGCGTGCCAAGCGCGACGAGCGCGAACCCCGCGGCCACGGCGGCGGCGGAACCGCTGCTCGATCCGCCGGGCGTCCGACGAGGGTCGTGTGGGTTGGTCGTCGCGCCCGGGTCGAAGTACGCGAACTCCGTGGTCACCGTCTTGCCGAGGATGAGCGCCCCGGCAGCGCGCAGCCGGCGCACCGCCGGGCCCTCGGTCAAGGGGAACGCCTCGGGCGGGAGCGCGGAGCCTGCTCGTGTCGGCATCCCCGTGACGGCGATGATGTCCTTCACCCCGACGAGGACGCCGTAGAGCGGCGGCCGAGATGCGATGTCGGGATACTGCGCGGTGAGTGTGGCAGCCTCACGGAGCAGCCGTTCTCGCCGTCCCTCCTCCGGGAGCAATGCACGCGTCATGTGATCGAACGCATCGAGGCGGTCACAGGCCTCGATCACGTGCCGGTCAACGGGCAACGACCCCGTGCGCAACGCGGCGGCCACAGGCGCCAGTGGTGCGTGCGAGAGTGAGGAGTGCGGACGGCGTGGCATGCCTCTGATCATACGAGGCATGCGATGCGTCGCTCGGACTAGGCCGCTGCGCGGCTGGCGGTCTCCTCCCGCATCATCGCGGTCATCGTCGTGGCGTCCACGGCGGGCGAGTAGTAGTAGCCCTGGACGAGGTCGCAGCCCACCTGCCGGACCAGATCGAGGTCGCGTTCGCTCTCGACACCCTCGGCGACGACGGTGAGGCCGAGTGCATGCCCGAGGGCCACGACGGCTTCGACGATCGCGCGGTCGCCAGCGGATTGGTCCATCCCATGGACGAATGACCGGTCGACCTTCAGCGTCTGCACCGGGAACTGCCGCAACCGGCCGAGCCAAGAGTGGCCGATGCCGAAGTCATCGATCGCGGTGGTAATGCCGATGGCATGCAATTCGTGCAGGACCTCGATGACGGCGTCCATGGTGAGGCTGGCGGTCGTCTCCGTCAGTTCGAGCTCGAGCAACTCGGGCTGCAGACCGGTGCGTTCGAGGATGCTTCGCACGACCCGACCGAGGCCGGGGACCATCAACTGTCGCGGCGACAGGTTCACTGCCATCCGGACCGGCGTCATGCCGGACATGATCCAAGCCTGCATCTGGGTGCAAGATTGCTCGAGCACCCATTCGCCGACCGGGACGATCAACCCGGTCTCTTCCAGCAGCGGGATGAAGTCGACAGGAGAGACCGAGCCGCGCTCCGCGTGGCGCCAGCGGAGGAGCGCCTCCACGCCACGAAGTTCCTGGGTGATCGGATCCACCTGGGGCTGGTAGTAGATCTCGAATGCGTGTTGCTCGACTGCCTCCCGGAGGTCTGCCTCGAGTGACAGCCGGTCGCGGGCGCTGCCGCTCTCCTCGGAGGTGCCGAAGCGGAAGGTGTCGCCGCCCTCATCCTTGGCGAGGTGGATGGCGCCGTCCGCGATCCGGATCAGTGCCTCCGGGTCCTGCGCGTGCTGGGGGAACAGCGCGACACCGGCGCTCGCGGCGACCTTCAGGAGGCGTCCTTCGTGTGGGAACGGCTCGGCAAGTGCCTGCAGGATGCGACGGGCGACGCCCTCGGCGGCTGCCGGGACGGGCAGCGCCGGTGCCAACACCAGGAACTCGTCACCGCCGAAG
>SCVR01000040.1 GCA_004296805.1 Dehalococcoidia bacterium | reverse complement strand
TAGTTCCGAGGCCCCAGCCCTCCCGGCTGGCCCGCGGAGGCGAGGATCGCTTCGCGGCGCGAGCCGTAGGCGCGCTGCCAACCCTCGCGGTACCACTCGGCGATCGGCTGTTTCACGGCGGGGTCCGTGACCACCACCCAGCCCCAGTTCTGCGCGTTCCCCGGTGTAGGCCCTCGGAGCGCAGCATCGAGGATGGCACGGAGCACGTCGTCTGGAATCGGGTCTGGTTTGAGATAGCGACGCGACGGCGTCGAGTGCAGCGCGTCCATCACATCGAGCGGTTTGTGGGCGGGGATGGGCATGGCGGGCTCCTCCGGTTGCTGAATGAGGGTACGCGGGGCGGATCGCCCGGCGCATTGCCCCTCACGCCTCCCGCCCGTAGCGTGGATTCCCCTTCCCTCTCAGACAGGCTCGATGGCGGTGCGTGCTATGCCCAAGCGTGACGATTTGCGGAACGTGGCGATCATCGCCCACGTCGACCACGGCAAGACCACGCTCGTGGACGCCATGCTGCGGCAGTCCGGCACGTTCGGCGCCCACCAGGCGCTCGTCGACCGCGTGATGGACTCCACGGACCTCGAACGCGAGAAGGGGATCACCATCCTCGCGAAGAACACCGCGGTCCGGCACGGCGGCATCAAGATCAACATCATCGACACACCCGGCCACGCCGACTTCGGTGGCGAGGTCGAGCGCGGCCTCCAGATGGTGGACGGCGCCCTCCTCCTTGTCGACGCCTCCGAGGGGCCGCTGCCGCAGACCCGCTTCGTCCTCGGCAAGGCGCTCGCCCGACGCCTCCCGATCGTGATCGTCATCAACAAGATCGACCGCGCCGACGCCCGCATCAAAGAGGTGGTGGACGAGGTCTACGAACTCTTCCTCGACCTCGACGCCACCGAGGAGCAGATCGACTTCCCGATCGTCTACTGCTCAGCGCGCGCCGGCACCGCCACGATGGACCTCGCCGTGCCCGGAACCGATCTCGAGCCATTGTTCACGGTGCTCCGCGAGCACGTTCCCGCCCCCTCCTACGAGGAGGGCCACCCGCTCCAGGCGCTCGTCACCAACCTCGACGCTTCGCCGTACCTCGGGCGGCTTGCGCTGTGCCGCATCCGCCAGGGCACGATCCGCCGCGGTCAGACCGTCGCGTGGTGCAAGGTCGACGGCACAATGGAGAACGTAAAGATCGCGGAGTTGACCGTCACTGAGGGCCTCGAGCGTGTGACGACGGAGGAGGCCAGCGCAGGCGAAGTGATCGCCGTCGCCGGTCTCGCGGACGTCACCATCGGCGAGACGCTGACCGACCCCGCCGACCCACGTCCGCTCCCCGTCTTCCGTGTCGATGAGCCGACGCTATCGATGACCATCGGCGCGAACACCTCGCCGCTCGCAGGCCGCGAGGGCACCAAGGTCACTGCACGGCTGATCAAGGCCCGGCTTGAGGCTGAGATCCTCGGCAACGTCTCGATCCGAGTCCTTCCGGGCGACCGCCCGGACTCCTGGATCGTGCAGGGCCGCGGCGAACTGCAATTGGCCGTGCTCATCGAGACCATGCGCCGCGAGGGCTTTGAACTCACGGTCGGCAAGCCCGAGGTCGTCACGAAGATGATCGACGGCAAGCTCCACGAGCCGATGGAGCGCCTCACCGTCGACGTGCCCGAGGAGTACCTCGGCGTGGTCACGCAGTTGATGGCGCTCCGCAAGGGCCGCATCGAGCAGTTGGTGAACCACGGCTCCGGCCGGGTGCGCGTCATCTCGATCGTCCCGGCGCGCGGCCTCATCGGCTTCCACACGGAGTTCCTCACGGAAACCCGAGGCTCCGGCCTGCTGAACCACATCTTCGCGGGTTACGAGCCATGGCACGGTGAGGTGCGGACGCGCCCGTCAGGCAGCATGGTGGCGGACCGCTCGGGCCCGACGACTGCATACGCGTTGCTGTCACTCCAGGAACGCGGCGCGATGTTCGTCCCTGCGGGAGTCGATGTATACGAGGGCATGATCGTCGGAGAGAACGCCCGCGCGGACGATATGGACGTGAACGCCACGCGTGAGAAGAAACTCACGAACATGCGCTCTTCCAACTCCGACTTCACGGAGAAGCTGATCCCGCACACCAACCTGTCGCTGGAGCAGTCGCTCGAGTTCATCCGTGACGACGAATGCCTTGAGGTCACACCGAAGACGGTGCGCCTGCGCAAGGTGATCCTCAGCCAGAACGAGCGCTCGAAGCGTCACGGGTAGCCCTCAGCCACCCTCACGCCCCGCCGCGTTGATCCCCGCAGCGCCCCTCGCTCCCTGCTAGTCTGCGGCGGGGGACGCGGAGCGAGGGACATCCATGGCGCGGTTCAGGCTGACGGACGACCGGGCGGCGGTCGCCCCCTACGCGGTCACCATCTTCCTCAGCGCCTTCCTCGTGTTCCAGGTCCAGCCGATTGTCGCGAAGTTCATCCTCCCCTGGTTTGGCGGCGGCTCCGCGGTCTGGACGGCAACTCAACTCTTCTTCCAGGTCGCCCTGCTTGGCGGTTACGCGTACGCACACCTATTGGCTTCTCGGCTGGGGCCGAAACGTCAGGGTCTCGTGCACCTCGTCCTCCTCGTTGCCGCGCTCGCCGTGCTCCCGATCATCCCGGACAAGTCATGGCAGCCGCACGGCGAGGACGACCCAACGCTCCGGATCGTCGCGCTCCTCGCGGTGACCGTCGGAGCGCCATACCTCCTCCTGTCCACGACCGGCCCGCTCGTCCAGCAGTGGTTCGCGCGGGCGCACCCCGGACGCAACCCATATGTCCTGTACGCGCTCTCCAACGTCGGCTCGCTGATCGGGCTTCTCGCATATCCGCTCGTGGTCGAGCGCTTTGTCGGGCTGCACGGGCAGGCGTGGATCTGGTCGATCGGCTACGTCATCTTCGCGCTGCTTTGCGGCTACCTCGCCTGGCGCTCTCGGGGCACCAGCGCCACACCCGAGGTGACGGCCGCTGCCGAAGCGAAGCCGGACGCGGGCGCACAGCCCGTCGGTGTGGCGAATGTGGTGCTGTGGGCGATCCTCCCGGCCTTCGCCGTCGTCCTGCTGCTCGCGATCACGACACAGATCACGCAGGACGTCGCGGCGATCCCGCTGCTCTGGGTGCTCCCGCTGTCGATCTACCTCGTCACGTTCATCCTCTGCTTCAGCGGAGACCGCTGGTACGAGCCGCAGACGTATGGCCTCGGGCTCGCGGTCGCGCTGGGTATGGGTTGGTGGGTCCTCGACCAGCAGATCATCGAAATCCTCATCCAGATCGCGATCTACTGCTTCCTGCTGTTCTTCGGGTGCATGGCGCTTCACGGCGAACTCACGCGAGTGCGGCCGGCGGCGAAGCACCTCACCGCCTACTACTTGCTGATCTCCACCGGGGGCGCACTCGGTGGTGTCTTCGTCGCGCTCGTGGCGCCCAGGACATTCGACGGCTACTGGGAGTATCACCTCGCCCTAGTCGGCACCGCAGCGCTGGTGATCGCCGCTCGAGGGCTCGATGAGTGGCGGCGACGCCGCGCGGGACGGCGCTCCTCGCTCGACCTGGTCCCGAGTGTGCCGGGGCTCCGGGCGGCCGTGGGTGTGGCCGCAGTGGTGGGGGTCTTCGTGCTCACGTTCGCACTCGTGCAACAGGTGCGCGTGCGGCAGCGCGGCGTGGAATTCGTTGGGCGCAACTTCTACGGTTCGGTACGCGTGTACGAAGCGTTCGCGGGCGATCAGCAGATGCACCAGCGGGTGATGGAGCACGGACGGATCCTGCACGGCTTCCAGTTCACGTCGCAGGAGCGCCGCGCGGCAAAGACCGGTTACTACGGCCCGCTGAGCGGCGCCGGCCTCGCGATCAACGAACGGCGCGCCACCCTCGACCGACCGATGCGCATCGGCGTCCTCGGCCTCGGCGCGGGGATGCTTGCCGCGTACGCCCAGAAGAGCGACACGATCGACATCTACGAGATCAACCCGATGGTCCTCGAACTTGCGGAGTCGCCATTCACGTACCTCGCGGACGCGCGTGCGCGTGGTGCGGGGGTGAACGTGTACATCGGTGACGGACGTCTCGTGCTGGAACGACAACTCGAGGTCGCACCGAAGCAGTTCGACGTCCTTCTGCTGGACGCTTTCTCAAGCGACTCCGTCCCCGTGCACCTGCTCACACAGCAGGCGTTTGACATCTACAAACGTCATATGGCGCCCGGTGGTGTGATCGCTACGAACATCTCAAACCGCCACGTCGACCTGCGTCCAGTCCTGCGTGGCGCGGGCGCGAGTGTGGGCATGGATGCGGCCTGGGTCCAGGGGTACCCGGACTCGTTCCAGGGCTATTTCCTGACGGACTGGGTGATCCTCGGCAGCCGGGCGTTCCTCGACCGCGCCCCGATCTCAGCCGCGACCGGACAGTGGGACAGCCGGGCGCCGATCCTCTGGACCGACGACCGCAGCAACCTCATCTCGATCCTGCAGTTTCGGTAGGCTCGCGCCCGCTGTAGCGGAGTGATAGAACCCTCGCTGAGCCCGGGCAGTCCGGGGCAAGGGGGACTCAGATATGGCCACCGTCAACAAGAACGGCCTGCTTGCAGGCAAAGTCGCTGTCATCACCGGCGCCTCGCGCGGCATCGGTGCCGCCATCGCCTACCGCTACGCCCAGGAGGGCGCGAAGGTCGTCGTCTCCGCGCGCACGGAGAACGAGGGCGACCACATGCTGGAGGGCTCCATCAACGGCGTCGTCCAGCGCATCAAAGACGCCGGTGGCGAGGCCCTCGCGGTCCGCTGCGACCTTGCCGTCCAGGCGGATCGCGTCCGCCTCATCGAGGAGGCCACGAAGGCGTTCGGGCCCGTCGACATCCTGGTGAACAATGCGGCCGTCACGTTCTTCATCCCAATCGTGGACTTCCCGGAGCGCCGCTTCAAACTGATGCAGGAAGTCCAGGTCTATGCGCCGCTGCACCTCTCGCAGATGGTGCTGCCGAGCATGATGGAGCGGCGATCGGGTTGGATCCTCAACATCTCGTCGCACGCCGCGCTGCACCCGAAGTCGGACGCCGGACGCGAGGGCGCGGGCGGCACCGTCTACGGGATGT
>SCVR01000368.1 GCA_004296805.1 Dehalococcoidia bacterium | reverse complement strand
GATGGGCGATGGGTAGACGTCGATGAGCGTCGGGTTCTCCGTGTCCGTGACGAAGTACCAGAGCACCACGGCGAGCAGCAGCGAGAGCGCAGCAAGCCCGGGGGTATTCCGCATCAGAGCGCGCAAGCGTCGCCACGTCGCCCCCGCCACCTCCATCGCCTCGCGGCGGTCCATCTCGCCAAGCGGTCCAAGCCTCACGAGGCGGCCGCCCGCTCCGCCTCGGCCACGATGTCCGGGTCGAGATCAAACAGGCGCTGCAGCTGGCGCGTCAGCCGAACCTCGTCGAGGCCCGTCACCATCCGTCCATTGGAGGCCACGGCGATCTCCCCGCGTTCCTCCGACACCACGACGACGATCGCGTCCGTTCGTTCAGTCAGACCGACAGCCGCGCGATGACGCATGCCGAACTCACCCGGAAGTGGCGCTTCGGAGAGCGGCAGCGTGCAGCCAGCCGCGATGATGACGTCTCCCCGGACGACAACAGCCCCATCGTGGAGCGGCGACTGCTCGGGGAAGATCGAGGACAGCAGTTCAACGGAGAGCGTCGCCCCCACGGGCACACCTGTGTCGATCACTTCCTGCAGTCCAGTCTCTCGCTCGATCACGATCAACGCGCCAAGGCTCTGCTTTGCGAAGCCGGTCGAGGCGCGCACGATGGTGTTGATTGCACCCGCGCGTTCCGCGCGCCGGAGCGCCGTCCGGAGTCCCGTGCGTCCGAGTCGCTCGAGCGCTCGCCGGATCTCCGGCTGGAACACGACGACCATCCCCACGAGCAGGCCGGCCACCGAGTTCCGCAGCGCCCAATTCAGGACGGTCAGGTCGAACACCCGGCTCAGCACGAACGCGCTCAGGAGCAGTACCCCCACACCTCGGAGCACGGTCATCGCGGTCGTGCCGCGCACGAGGAGCAGCAGCCAGTAGATCGACACCGTCACGATGGCGATGTCGACCACGGCTGACGCGTCGAACCGCGCGACCACGTCGCGCAGGCTGGCGGGGACTTCCGGCATTGTTCACCCTTCGAGGTGCGCCGAGCGCAACCTCACCTTCCCCCATCCGTGGAGGCTACCGCAGCACCGAGGACCCCGTGAGTGCGGGAGTCCGACGGACGACGCTAGATCGCCGCCCCGAGCATCAGCGCCAGCACCGCCTGCTGCGCGTGCATCCGGTTCTCCGCCTGGTCGAACACCACCGACCGTGGTGACTCGATCACCTCGTCGGTGATCTCCTCGCCGCGATGGGCAGGCAGGTCATGCATCACGATCGCATCGGACGGAGCGGACGCCATCAGCGCCGCGTCCACCTGGAAGCCACGGAAGTCCTCGCGACGTTGAGCGATCTCGTGCTCGAAGCCCATCGATGCCCACACGTCCGTATAGACCGCAGCCGCCCCCCGCACGCCTTCGTGCGGGTCAAACACCTGGGTCACTCGCCCCTCGCCCGGCAGTGCCTCGACGCGCGCCAGCACCTCCGGCGGCAGTTCGTACCCGTGCGGCGAAGCGACCACGAGGTGGGCGCCGGCCATCCGGCAGCCGTACGCCAGCGACCGGGCCACGTTGTTTCCCTCACCGACATATGCGAGGCGTACCCCACCGAGGTTCCCGAACCGCAGATCGGAAGAGC
>SCVR01000439.1 GCA_004296805.1 Dehalococcoidia bacterium | reverse complement strand
GCTTGCTGAACAATGTCATAAATTTAATCCGGCTTATGCGGTGGTTGGCAGCGCGACGGATGCTCAACGGTTGACGCATCTGCTCTCGACACGGCGGGTTAATACCCAGGTTCTGTATGGAACTGAAGCGCTGGCGCATATTGCCAGTCTCCCAGAGGTGGATGCAGTAATGGCGGCTATTGTCGGTGCAGCAGGCCTTATGCCAACACTTGCCGCGGTGAGCGCAGGCAAACGTGTTCTGCTCGCCAACAAAGAAGCACTGGTAATGGCTGGCGATCTTTTCATGGCCGAGGTGCGTAAGTCCGGTGCGTGCTTGTTGCCTATAGACAGCGAACATAATGCGATATTTCAATCCATGCCCGCCGGTTATGCGGGAAACCTTTCTCGCGCAGGGGTCAGCCGTATTCTGCTCACAGCCTCTGGTGGCCCATTTCGTGACACCGCGATAGAAGCGCTATCGAGTGTGACCCCGGAGCAGGCTGTAGCGCACCCCAAGTGGACCATGGGGAGAAAAATTTCCGTTGATTCGTCGACCATGATGAACAAAGGTCTCGAAGTCATCGAAGCGCATTGGTTGTTTAACGCGTCAGCAAATCACATCGAGGTAGTCATTCATCCGCAAAGCGTTATTCATTCGCTGGTTGAATATGTCGATGGTTCTGTCCTCGCTCAGCTTGGCAATCCGGATATGCGAACCCCGATTGCGCATGCCTTGGCTTGGCCACAACGGATCGATTCCGGTGTGGAAAGGCTCGATTTGTTTGCCATAGGGCAGCTTACTTTCGAGCGCCCTGATCTGGCTCGCTTCCCTTGTCTTGGATTAGCGTATCAGGCGTTGCGTGCAGGCGGGAATGCGCCTGCCGTGCTGAATGCCGCTAATGAGGTCGCGGTTAGCGCATTCCTGGCGGGGGATTTGCCTTTCCTTAAAATTGCAGCAGTGATTGCTGAAACGCTAGCAGCAGTGCCATGCAGTGAGGTGGCGACAATAGACGCGGTCATGACGGCCGATGATCAGGGGCGGATTGCAGCGACACGCGCTTTGGCCGCTTACGCTCAATGAGGAATATCCGGTGAATTTTCAAATGATTGCATTATATGCGGGTGCTTTTTTACTGGCATTGGGTCTGCTGGTTTTGGTGCATGAGCTTGGCCATTATTTTGCCGCTCGCATGTGCGGTGTCAAAGTATTGCGTTTTGCGATAGGTTTTGGGCGCGTTATGTGGTCACGACGTCCAGGTAGCGATCAAACGGAATGGGCCATTGGGCTGTTAAGATCGGAAGAGC
>SCVR01000367.1 GCA_004296805.1 Dehalococcoidia bacterium | reverse complement strand
GGAAGCGATCCGGATGTCGCAGAAGACGGCGAGTTCCATGCCTCCAGCGAGGCAGTAGCCGTCGATGGCCGCGATCGTAGGCTTCGAAGACTCCCACCCGTTGTCCCATCGACGTGCCCGGTAAGGCTGCCACGGTCCACGGCGTCCACCACCACCCATCTCATGAAGGTCGTGCCCCGCGGAGAAGGCTCGCCCCCCCGACCCTGAGATGACGGTGCAGCGCACATCGGGGTCGGCGTCCGCCTTGCGGAACGCCTCCCCGATCTCTTCGTACATGACGTTGGTCATGGCGTTCATGCGCTCGGGGCGGTCGATCGTGATCCGTGCGACCTGATCCTTGACCGCGTACTTAATCTCGTCCACTCAGTCCTCCAGCCCGTCCGTGTCAGGTCCTGGCAGCAGCCTAGGCCAGCCAGTAGTTCCCGATCTGTTCGGTTCCGCCGCCGAGCCCGCGGGTGTCGCGGATGCCGCGGACCTGAGGCCGGAATGCGAAGTACGAAGTTCCACCACCACCAGTCGTCGGGACGATGTACATGTTCGTCGCGTTTACCTTCTGGAGTTCCTGGACGAGCTTGACGCGCTCGGCCTCGTTGACGGTCTCGCCCTGCTTCTTCTTAAGGCCAAGCATATCTGCCGTGTGCAGCAGCCGGCGGTTCTCCGGGTTGTCATCGATCTGCTCGCCGAGGTAGCCCGATAGCGAGGAGAAGCCGCCGAAGTTCCCCAGGGCGATCCCCTTAAACCGTCCCTGCCACGTCTGCGTGATGAACTTCGAGTTGTAATCCTGCTGCTCGGACACCAGCGGGAAGCCGGCCTCGGTGAGCTGTCCGAGGATGGCCTCGGCAGCGGTCCCGAACGTGGCCCCGTAGCGGTTGTGCGTGTACTGGTACGGGATCTTCGTGTCGGACTTCAGACCCATGGCTGACAGGAGCTTCTTCGACTCGGCTGGGTTGTACTCGAAGTACTTCGCGGCCGCGCCCATGTCCGGCGACTTGGGGTTCAGCCACCACTTCTTCCCCATGCCTACTGAGACCTGGTTATTCCAGTCGGTCACGGCGGTCAGGCCGGCGTCCTTGAGTGCCTTGATGTTGTAGAGCAGTTCCAACAGTGACTCGCGGTTGATCGCGTACGAGACCGCGATACGGAACCGCTCGTCGTTCTGAGGGCCCGTCGGGTCGTTCTCCTTCGGCGCAAAGAAGACGCCCCACATGGTCGTGCCGGTGCGGTTCATCCACTGAAGGTCAGTGAACTGCTTCCGCAAGGGGAGGACATCATTCGCTGCGGGGGAGATGTTGAAGATGTTCCCCGCCTGGAACTGCGCCATCTGATTCGCGTATTCAGGGATCACAGCCTGTTCAACACCGTCCATGTATGGGAGGTCCTTGACGAAGTAGTCAGGGTTCCGCTTGTACACGAACTTCTGTGCAATGTCGTAGCGGTCCATGATCCACGGACCAGAGCCGATCGACTTCTTTGCCGCGTCGTACTTGCCGTCGGACTCGGTAGGCGCGATCCAAAGCAGGAACCCGTCGGCGAGTTGCTCCATGAAGTCGGCGTTGGGAGCGTCATGGG
>SCVR01000039.1 GCA_004296805.1 Dehalococcoidia bacterium | reverse complement strand
ATGATGGTCAGAAGCACCATCTCGGTCAGGTACCTCACTAGTTGCTCGGCGTTCAACCCATGTGCTCCAGGGAAGGGGCAACCAGCCCGCGTCGACTGATCCACCTCGACCTCGATCGTACGCCGACTACGACCCGTTCACGTGGAGCCTGTTGGCGGTACGTCCCCGGTCTAACGTCGCAGGCGGGGGGGCGGGGACGGAGACCGGGGACGTCCACTCCTCGCGGAGCAGTGGACGGGGCAGCCGGGGAAGGCGGACCTATCCGGCGGGACTATCGCCGGATAGGCCTTGAAAAGGCATCGCAAGACCCAGTCTCGCGTGACACCTCGCGGTCAGTGCACTGTCCTTCGCTGGGATGAAATCGCAAGGTTCCCATCCGATTACTTACGCGGAACGGGCCTGGTGGTGCATACGGTGGATGAGGTACACGGGCGCGGCTGCTCGAACGGAGCATCAGCCCAAACGAGGAGTCTGCAAGTGGCACTGGGAGCAAGTCTGTTCATGATCGCCGTGGGTGCAATCCTCACCTTCGCGATCAACGCAAGCATCCGAGGGATGGACCTGACCGCGATCGGCGTGATCTTCATGGTGGTTGGGTTCCTGGGAGTCGCGATGTCGATGCTCTTCCTGGCGTCATTCGCCCCGTTCTACCGAGGCCCGAGTCGAGGCGTCGTGGTGCGTGAAGAAGTCACGCACGATGTCATCGGCCGCTAGCACCAGTGTTCGCACTCGACCAACCGGTAACGTTCGGACGAGCTGGTGCTTCGGGACTTCCGAGGAATCCTCGTGGGCGCTTGCATTCGACGGTCGCCCGGCTAAGCTCGCGCGATGTCGCTCCGTTTCCGGAAGCCGGCGGTCGGTCGAGTGGTCAGCCGGTCTACCCAGTCTGGCGTCCAGAGGTTGCTGTGATTGAGCCTCGACAGTCACCGGTAACGGCCGCCTCGTCTGCAGTGGGCGCGCTCGTCCTCGTGATCGAGGACGAGGACGCGATCCGGGGGCTCGTGCGAGACACCCTCGAGGGTGAGGGGTATCGGGTCCAGGCGGCGTCCTCGGCAGAGGACGCCATGTCCATGCTCGATCAGGTCAAGCCTGCGCTCATCCTCCTGGACCTCCGCCTTCCGGGCATGGACGGCTTCGCGTTTGTGAGCGCCTACCGCGACCGAACTGCCGCTAACGACCTCGCTCCGATCATCCTCGTGTCAGCGCTTCGCCCGCGGGAGGAACTACCGACAGGTGTGGTTGGCTACTTACGCAAGCCATTCGACCTGGATGACCTGCTGATGCACGTGGGTCGGGCCATTAGCTCCTAAAGGGTCTGGTCCAGCCAGCACGGGAAGAGGCGCGCCGCGAGACGCGCCTCTTTCGCTGTGAACCTCTCGCTACCGCCGAGTGACGGCGTCCGAGGCTCACCGGGAGCGAGCAGGAGGCCGAGCGGCCCACCTGCTCGCGCTGGTGGCCTAGTTCTTGGCTTGCTGCTGCTGACCCGGCTTCGCCTGCTCAGCGGCCTCCGCGTCCTTGGACTGGCTCAGCTTCTGCTTGTCGGCTTCCTGCTGCTTGCTCTGTTCGTTCGTCATTGGTCGGACCTCCTGCGTAGTCGGCGGCGTGATGGCCGCCTTGTCGTTGGGGACTCATCGTGGCTGTTGGCGCGTCGCGGTGGCGTTACGCGCCACCGGCAACTCTTGCAGATCGCTATCGCGTCTCGTTGAGACCTCATGTCTCCAACGAAACGGGGCCCGTTGTGCTGTGATTGACGTCTCTCACCGACTAGCCGGGGACGATGCGCGAGCCTGCTACGGAAAGGCAACCTCTCACGCCTCGTTGTTATCCGGCCGGAGGGGGCCGGCGCGTACGTTGTCCGAGATACCGAGAACGAGGACAGCATGAATCCTTCCCGCCTCTGGCAATCGGTCTGGCATCCTCGCCTGGGTCACGCGAATGCCCCCGTGGGCGCGGACCGTCCCGGGAATGCTTCGCAGGATGCGGGCTGGGCCCGGCTCCACAGCGCAGACGGGGCATACGAATACGGTCGTGGCCACCTGAAGGTGTGGGAGGAGCGAGTCGGGTCGGAGTTCCCCAGCGGGCGGTTCGGCCAGCTCGAGTCATTCGTCCCGGGGAGCCGTGAGCCCGAGGTCGGCCAGCACGCGGAACTTCGTCCTGAGACGGAGCCCGGCGTCTACTCCGTGACGGTCCGTGAGTACGACAGGTCTGAGGGGCGAGGCGTCGTCACGCTTCGCTGGCTCGATAGTGATGACCTACCAGCGTTACTCCTGGAGACCGGTGGGAATGGCTACGGCCAACCCAGTTCGAACACTGGCTCTTAGGGCTGTCCGTTCACTCCCGGGGGACTCTCGGCCGGCAGGGCCAAGGTGAACGTGGTGCCGCTATCAGAAGTCGACGTCAGTTCGAGCCGTCCGCCCAGACGTTTCGCCATTTGTGCCGAGACGTACAGCCCAAGGCCGGTCCCTCGCAGCAGCGATGCAGATGGATGGCGGTAGAACCGATCGAACACCCTCGATTGAACCTCAGCAGGGATCCCCGCGCCGTGGTCGGTGATCCCCAGACGCGCACCCCCATCATCCGACCCCTTCAGGGTCACTTCGACGGGACTCTGACCATGCCTCACCGCGTTCGTCAGGAGATGTCCAACGATCCGCCGGACGATGCCTTCGTCCGACTCCACTACAACGCTGTCGTCGCTCGCGAACTCGATGACGACGTCAACATGCCCTCGTTGGATCCGCGAGATCTCCGACTGCACCACGCGACCCAGATGGACCGGCTCCGACTCGATGCTGAACTCGCCTCCCTCTACTTCGATGGCGTCCTGAGCGAGCAGGATGATCTCCCTGAGGCGGTGCGCCTCCTGGGAGAGGGTGGTGAGTTCCTCGATGCGCTGCGCGCCGACGTCCCACGCCCCCGACTTTGCGGCTGCCAGCAGCCGGTCGCTGTAACCGACGACGGCGGTCAGAGGCCCCCCGAGTGCGTGGAAGACCGAGTCTGCGCCAGCCTGCAGCTCGTGCAGCCTGGGGTCGCCGCCGCCGGGGTCATCCGATGCCAAGGTCGTTCCTCGCCGTTCAATCCCGTGGGGGAGCCCGCCGGGCACCTTCAGAGGACGGTTGGGAATCTGCCGGCATCCCCGAGGGGCACTGCTGACAACCGCCACGCCGAGCAGCATCGCAACGACTGGGATGATCGCGACAGGCGAGATCAGCAGAGATGTTGCCGGCACCGCGCCCTCATCCACGCTACTGTGAGTGAGGTCGCCATTGCTCCTAGCCTAACTGAAGCAGCGCGATCGTGGAGGACATCCGCGTGACGCAGCAAGTTCAGCCGGTCATCCTGGTCGTCGACGACGATGTCTCGATTCAGAAGCTCGTTCGCCTCCAATTGAAGGACGAAGGGTTTCGCGCCGTCACCGCCACTACGGGCGAGGAGGCCATCGAGCGTGCGTTCGAAGTGCGTCCTGACCTCGTGATCCTCGACATCATGCTCCCGGACATCACCGGCTTCGAAGTACTCAACCGGTTACGCGAGCGCGGGCCTATTCCGGCGATCATGCTGACGGCGAAGACACGAGACAGTGACAAGGTCCGTGGTTTAGAACTGGGCGCGGATGACTACCTCGCGAAGCCGTTCAACCCGGAGGAACTGACGGCGCGGGTCAGGGCAGTACTCAGGCGCGCTCGCCAGCAGGACGGCACCTCGACTGATGCGTCGGTGGTAGTGGGCGACCTGGCTATCGACCTGGTGAAGCGCACGGTCCACCGTCAAGGTGAGCTCATTCCCCTGACGCGGACCGAGTGGGGGCTGCTTGAGGTGCTCGTTCGGAACCGGGGCAAGGTGCTGATGAACCCAGAAATCCTCGGCAAGGTGTGGGGGCCGGAGTACGTGAACGACCTGCAGTACCTGCGGGTCTGGGTCTCTCGCCTGCGCCGGAAGCTCGAGCCAGATCGTGCCGGCGACTCGATCATCCAGACATTCCCCGGCATGGGATACATGTTCCACGACACGGCTACAGCCTCGGCCGCCGCGCCCGACACAGCGACCGTCACTGAGGACGAAGACTAGACGCGGGCTAACCGCCGACCGTCAGACGTCAGTGTTCCCCGTCTGGATTGCCGCGTTCTGGTCGGTCAGCGTCTGCAGGCTGTCACCCACGCGCGAGTGGCGCTGTCGGCGCCTCAGCATCCTGATGCCGATGACTCCTGTGGTGGAGATCATGACACCTCCGAAGTACATCGCCAGGGCGGCTTTGGTGCGCTTCTTGATGAAAAGGCCCGCGGCCGCGAGCGAAGTGGCGATGGTCACCACCCCGACGTATCTGCCGATGTGGTGAGTGCCCGCCGGCGCGCGACGCGCCTCCGCGAGAACTCTTGGCTCCTGGTTTGTCATCTCGTCCGGGCGTGCGGGGTCACTCAGGACGTCCCCTTGTTCGACCTGATCCTCAGGACGTCGGCCGAACTCGAACAGCAGGTCATCGTGGGCCGCGTCGCCGAGGAACTGCCGTAGCTCCACCGTCTGCTCGACCGTGCTGGGGGTCGATGTCTCTGGGTCAGTCGGGCCCACCGTGCCTCGACGGGCCATCTCAGCGACGGCCTCACCCAGAGTGGGGTGCGGCGCGCCCATGGGCCGTTGCAGACGCGCTGCGAACGCCTTTGGGCCGCTCGCTAGCGACAAACGGTAGGAGGCCCCATCCAGTGGGCTGGCCTCCGCCGGATCGGGTGAATACTCGGTGACTGCGCCGGTGATCTGATGTTCGCGCAGGAATTGCCGCATCGGAATCAAGTGCATGCCCTTCGCCTCGACGTCACCACGGACGTCACGCGTGTCCAACGGTCGTGTCATTGGAGCGTACGGACACGCCCATTCACTCACCGCGACAGGCCGTCCACCAGAGTGACAGTGGCGTGCCAGAAGCGGCGGAGGCTCTGAGGGCACATCGACACACCCAAGGTGCCCTGGAGTGCGTCGCCGTGACACCTCCGCAATGCCTCAATGGCTAGCGTGGGACTTTGAGTGGCTATGACAAGGGGGAGACAGACTTTGGCAACAACGAAGAAGGCCCGATCAGCAAAGACTCCGAGTGTCGTCGACACGCTGAACCACCATGTGGCTCTCGCAGCCGACCTGCGCAGTCAGGTGAAGCAGGCACACTGGAATGTGGTCGGTCCGAACTTCATCGCGCTCCATCACCTCTTCGATGACCAGGCCGAGTTCCTCCTGGCGCACGTTGACCTGTTTGCTGAACGGGTCCGGGCGCTCCGAGGCGTCGCGCGTGGGACGGTGCGCATGGCCGCCACCGAGTCTCCTCTCAAGGAGATCAGCGCGGGCGAGTTGCCGTCAGAGACAGCGGTCCGGGCAATCCTCGACCGGTTCGAGGTGTACAGCGGTTCGCTGGCCATGGCCATCAAGGCGGCGGGCGACGTTGACGACTCGAGTACCGAGGACATCTACATCGAAGCACAGCGCCAGGTGGACCTGCACGCGTACTTCCTGCGCTCCCACCTCGGCATCGGCGGGCGCTAGACCGCGGTTCGGGTTGGTGTGTCGCTCGTGATGGCGAGCGAGATCGCTGGTGGCCAGTGATGGGTCTCCAGCAGAGCGCGATAGCGCCACTCCCTGACCACTGAGTACCACCACGGGACCGCTGACATCGCTTGTGCCTCTCGCTGACTGCCTGAGCGTAAGCAGGTACTCATCGCGTTCGCCTCAAAGTGACCGAGCGGGCATCGCGATTGAGTGTCAGAAGGCGACTTCAGACCGAAATCATTTCGCGAGGTCTTAGGCCTGGCCACTTGTGAGAACGCGAGCGCCTCGCCGGTAGCCTGTAGTCACTCGGGATCTGCCCTCGAGATGGGTTGTGAGGTTCTGTGGTCGAGATTCACCGAGGGGACTCACTTGCGCACCGCCTCGGCGCGCTGTTCCATCGTCGACGGTCACCGCGTGCGACGGTCGAACTCCCACCGATCGCCCAGCCACCTCCACCGGTCGGGGATGCACGCGCCGGCTTGCCGCTCACGGCCGCCACGGTCATGGCGCCTTCCGCGACGAAGTTTGACCTACCGGATGCTGTGCGGTCGCTTGCCCGACGGGCGCTCGCTCGCCGTCATAGCGGCGCCGCACAGATGCCGCGGTTGTGGCAGGTCCTCGCAGGCATGCTGTTCGCAGCATTCCTCTTCACGGCGACCATCGGGATCGGCGGGGGCATCTACGCATGGGATCGCTACCACGCGTATGCCGATGGTGTCGTCCCGCCAGAGCAGCTGCTTGCCAACCTTCCCGGCGGCGGCGCGCGGGTGTACGACCGCAACGGAGTGCTCCTCTACCAGTTCGTCGACGAGTACGGCGGCCTGCGCCGACCGGTGCCGCTCGCCGAGATGTCGCCGTGGCTTCGGGAGGCGACCGTCTCGACCGAGGACGCGACGTTCTATGAGAACAACGGGCTGAACGTCCGTGGCATGGCACGCGCCGGCCTGGAGAACTTCACGCCGTTTCGTGGTGCCGGCGTCTTCCAGGGAACAGGCGGCTCGTCGATCACCCAGCAACTCGCGAAGAACGTGTACATCCCTCGGGATGAGCGATATGAGCGCACCGTTTCCCGCAAGCTCAAGGAAATGGTGATCGCGCTCGAACTGACCAACCGCTACTCGAAGGACCAGATCCTCGAGTGGTATATGAACTCCATCTCCTATGGCGGGCTCTACGTGGGGATCGAGGCGGCTGCTGACGGTTACTTCGGCAAGCCCGCGCGTGACCTGACCCTGGCCGAGGCATCGATGTTGGCGGGGATCCCGCAATCGCCAGTCGCCTACAGCCCGCTCACCAACCCGGAAGGCGCCAAGTGGCGGCAGGGCGAAGTGTTGAGCCTCATGGTGAGGCACGGGGCCATCTCTCAGACCGAGGCGGATGCGGCCCTGTCCGAGGCACTCGTTTACCGGACTGGCAAACGCTTCGACATTCTGGCGCCGCACTTCGTCCTGGGTCCGGTCGCATCCGAGATCAGCGCACGCTTCGGCCCACGAGCGATCTTTGATGATGGTCTCGAGATCACCACGACGCTCGACATCGAGTCTCAACGCATCGCAGAGGCAGCCCTGGAGAAGCATCTGGCCGCAAACGAGAAGGTCTCCGGCGGGCACAATGGAGCGGTGCAGGTCCTGGACCCTCACACCGGGCAGATCCTCGCGTATGTCGGGAGCCGGAACTACTTCCGCGATGACATCGAGGGGCGGAACGACATGACTACGGCCCTGCGCTCGCCGGGTTCGACGCTGAAGCCGTTCACCTACCTCGCCGCCTTCCAGAAAGGCTGGAGTCCGGGGACCAACATCCTCGACGTGAAGACCGAGGTGATCGACGCGTCGACCGGCAAGCCATTCTCCCCGACCAACCCGAACGAGAAGTACAACGGCCTCCTCACGGCGGCCGCGTCCCTCGGCAACTCGCTGAACGTCAGCGCGTTCAAGACGATCATGTTTGGCGGCGTTCCCAACACTGTCGGCCTGCTGAAGCGAAGCGGGTTCACGACGTTGGATGACCCCCGCGGGTACGGTCCGGCGCTCACCCTCGGGGGGGCCGACGTCACTCTGGGCGATGCAACATTCGCGTACGCAGTGCTTGCGAATGGTGGGGTGATGCGGGGTCAGGCGGCTGTTGTCGCACACGACGCGGACGAACGAAACCTCGATCCGGTGGTCTTGATCTCCGTCCGGTCGGCGCGCGGCTGGTCGTTCGACATGCCCCAGACGCGCGATGAGCGGGTGATGGCTGAGAGCGTCACCTACCTCGTGACCTCAATCATCTCGGATGCCAAGAACACGTGCATCGTGTGGACATGTGGTGCGCTTGAGGTCGCAGGCCGTCCCACAGCGCACAAGACCGGCACAAGCGCGCCATTCGAGACATCGATTACCAACATCGGCGACACGTGGTCGTTCGGTTATACCCCTGACCTGGTGGTAGGAGTGTGGATCGGCAACGCCGACAAGCAGCCGATGCAGAACATCTACTCGACCACGATCGCGTGGCCAGCGTGGCGCGACGTCATCGACGCGGTGAGCAAGCAGCAGGGGTTGGCACCAAAGCCATTCGTCCGTCCCGCCACCGTCACAGAGGCGACCCTGTGCTGGCCGTCCGGGTACGTGGCGAACGCCTCGTGCCCCGCTGATCGACGCTCCAAGGGCCTCGTCGCCACGGACGTGAAGCCGCTGGTCGACTCCTGGTGGCAACCGACGGCTGGAGTTGGCCCACTCGTCTCGACTGCCCCTTCAACTGCGCCGGTGGATGTCCGTCTCGTGCTGCCTCCGATCGAGTCCGCTCTACGGGCGTGGCTGAACACACAGGGCGAAGTCAGGCTGGCGCTGGCCGAGTCCGAGGCGGTCGCCATCACCTCGCCGACGCCCCAACAGCGTGTTTCCGGAGTTGTCGTCGTTACGGGTCGTGCCGCCTCTCCGAGTCCGGTCTCGTCAGTCATCGAGTTCTCCACGGGGATCAACCCGTCCGCTTGGACTTCGATTCAGTCCGCCACCGGGGCAGTCAACGGCACTCTCGCGACATGGGACACGCGAGGCATGGTGCCAGGTGCCTACGTGTTACGCTTGCGGGCGACCGACGCGAAACTGGGAGAGTTCCAGACGACGGTGTCAATCACGATCACTACGACTGCTCCAGCAGTCGGCGCTCAGGTCGCATTCGCGGCGAGTGCGTCCGGTACGGTGGCCGTCGCCACCTTCCCCGTCGAAGGCTCTGTGATTTCCCGCGATCTCTTCGACTATCTCGTCGAGGTGGGGTCAGGGGTAGCGCCCGTTGCCTGGACAGCGCTTGGCCGCGGGACTACGGAAGTTCTTGGCGGCGTCCTCACTCAATGGAACACGACCGGATTGCCAGACGGGCCTTACACGTTGCGTCTGACGGCGCGCGATCGAACTGGGAAAGTCACACAGGTCATCGCACACCCCACACTCCGAAGGAGCGCAGGGTGACGCCAGCTCCCGACTCCGAGAGTGAGAGCGAACTGCGAGCACGCGCTGAATTGCTGCGAGTCACCCTCGACAGCATCGGCGACGCGGTTATCACGACCAACAACCAGGGGGACGTCACTTCCCTGAACGCCACCGCTCAGACACTCACGGGGTGGAGCACCGATCAGGCTGTCGGGCAGCCCCTCGACAGCGTGTTCACGATCGTTAACGAAGAGACTCGAGAGGTGGTGGAGAGCCCGGCCGCACGTGCGCTACACGAGGGTGTCGCGGTGAACCTCGCCGACCACACCGTCCTCATCGCGAAGGATGGCACCGAGCGCACCATTGATGACAGCGCCGCACCCGTGCAAAACGAGGCAGGTGAGGTGTCTGGTGTCGTCCTGATCTTCCGCGATGTCTCCGAGCGACGCGAGCAGGAGCGAGGGCTGCGTGATGCTCTCGAATATGCCGAGAGCATCCTGGCGACTGTCCGCGAGCCCCTGCTTGTTCTGGACCGCAACCTCAGGGTGATTACAGCGAACCGGTCGTTTTACGAGGTGTTCCGGGCCACACCAGCAGAGACCGTAGGGCGTTCGATCTACGAACTTGGCGACGGTCAGTGGGATATCCCCCAGTTGCGTCGCCACTTCGAAGATGTGTCCACCGAGATGGACTCAGCCGAGATCGAGGTGGTTCACGACTTCCCCTCGATCGGGAGGCGGGCGATGAGACTCAACGTGCGCCGCCTGGTCGACGACCGTAACGAGGCGCGACGCACGTTGGTCGCGATCGAGGACGTAACTGAGCGGAAGGAGGTCGCCGAAGCCATCAGTCGGTCGGAACTCAAATACCGACGCCTTTTCGAGGCGGCACTTGATGGCATCCTGATCCTCGACTCGATGAGCGGTCGAATCATCGATGCGAACCCCTTCGTTCAGAGGATCCTTGGCCGCTCGCTTGATGACTTGCGTGGCTTGCGGCTGTGGGAGATCGGTTCACTGGCGAACGTCGCGGAAAACGAAGCGCGTTTCGAGGAATTGCGCAGCCGCGGCCACGTCCGCTACGACCACCTTCCGCTCGAGACCGAAGCGGGCGTTCAGACCGAGGTCGAATTCGTCAGCAACGTCTATGAGGTCGATGGGCACGAGGTCATCCAGTGCAACATCCGTGACATCACGGATCGCCGGCGGCTGGAGCGAGAGACCGAGCGACAAGCGGCGGAACTGGCCGACCTCGATCGGCGGAAGGATGAGTTCCTCGCGATGCTCTCGCACGAACTCCGGAACCCGCTCGCCCCGATCACGAGTGCCGTACGCATCCTGGGAAGGCAGCCGATCGAGAACACGGCTCAGCGCGAGGCACGCGAGGTGATCGAGCGGCAGTCCGCGCAACTCACCCATATCGTTGACGACTTGCTGGAGGTCTCCCGCATCACGACTGGTCGTATCCGACTCCGGATCGATCGGATTGATCTGAGGGTCATCATTGACCGCAGCCTGGAAGCGACTCGTCACGAAGTCGAGCGGCGTCACCACATCCTGCATACATCGGTACCAGCCACGCCCCTGTGGGTGGACGGCGATCCGGTCCGCCTGGAAGAAGTGATCGTCAACATCATCACGAACGCGGTGAAGTACACCGATGATGGTGGCCACATCGAGCTCACAGCGGGACAGGATGCCGGTGTCGTGACCGTGCGGACTCTGGACGACGGGATTGGCGTCTCGGCGGAACTGCGCCCCCACATCTTCGAGCTCTTCACGCAAGGGGAGCGCTCGCTGGCACGGTCGGAGGGCGGGCTTGGGATCGGGCTGGCCCTCGTGAAGCAACTGACCGAGATGCACGGCGGTTCGGTGACCCTGAGCGAGTCGTCGGGACTCGGAAGCGAGTTCGTTGTGACGTTGCCAGTCGCAACGGGCGCTGTACCTGCGATCCCGTCCACTCACGCGCTCGAAGCCGTGGCACCAGCGGGCGCTCTGCGCGTACTCCTGGTCGACGACAACGTCGACATGGTTCGGGTGTTCCAGCTGCTGGTTGAAGAGGACGGACATGAGGTCGAGGTGGCATACGAGGGTCAGTCGGCGCTGGCGGCTGCGCTGAGGTTCCGTCCTGATGTGGCGCTGTTGGACATTGGCCTGCCTGGATGGGACGGTTACGAGGTCGCGCGGCGGATCCGCGCTGAGCCGACGCTGTCCCGGACCGCGTTGGTGGCAATCACCGGGTACGGTCG
>SCVR01000366.1 GCA_004296805.1 Dehalococcoidia bacterium | reverse complement strand
GGAGACCCTTTGCCTGATAGATGAGGGCGAGCTCGTCGCGTTCAGCCTCCGGGTCGAGGCGAAGCTCTTCACGCTCGGCCTCGATCTGGGCCTCCGCTGCCTCCCGCGACGAGGTGACGGAGATCCACTCGCCGAGCGCCATCGACGAGGCACCCGCGAGGAGCCCAGCGATGCCTGCCAGCAGAATGGCGCCTCGGCCGGGACCGGCGCCGGCGAATCCCGCCACAAGGGCGAGGTTGGAGACGAGGCCGTCGTTCGCGCCCAGCACCGCTGCGCGCAGCGCGTTGCCGCCGCCGAGGGCGCGATGCCGGGTCTCGATCCGGCCGATGACGGATCCCTGCACCCCTCGACCGCTGCCCTTCGCGAGCGCATCGAAGACCCGAGCGTGTGAGGACTCGTCCTGCGGAAGGCCCGCCTGCTCAGCGATCGCGTTGCCGGTGTACATATCCGTCGCGCCGCGCTCGAAGGATTTGATGATCGGGAGCACGAGGTCGGGGCCGAACCGTCCCGCGACCCACATCAGCAGTCGCGCGCGGTTCGACGGCTTCGGAGGGGTGTCGTCGACGCCGGCGAGCCGGAGTTGCGTACGCCACAGGTCGAGGTGGCGTACCTCCGTCGCGGCGAGTCGATGGTAGACATCGCGCATTGACTCTTCGGACTCAGCATCTGCCAGGCGTTCGTAGATGAAGAGGCCGTCCACCTCCTCTGCGAGGAATGACCTGAACTTCTCGATCTCAGCCTTGGTCGCCATCAGCGATCTCCCCACCCGCGCTCGTGCAGTCGCTCGATGAACGTGGCCTCGTCGATGACCTCGACGCCCAGTGCCTCGGCTTTGTCCCGTTTTGTGCCGCCACCGTCTCCGGAGACGACGAACGCGGTCTTCTTCGTCGGGCTCGCGCCCACCTTGCCGCCGAGTGACTTGATCAGCGACTCGACCTCGTTGCGCGACCAACGCTCCATCGAGCCGGTCACCACGATGGTGAGCCCGTCCAGAATGCCGCCACGGGCTGGCGCATCCTCGGTCGTCCTCACGTGCGCGTCGTTCACGAGTCGGTCGAGGAGCGCCTGGTGCCGGGTGTCTTGGAACCAGTGGTAGACGCCCTGCGCGACGATGGGGCCAATGCCGTCCACCCCCTGTAGGTCCTCGAGCGTGGCGACGCGGAGGGCATCTAACGTGCCAAAGTGCGTCGCCAACGCGCGTGCCGTCTCACTGCCGACGTGGCGAATGCCAAGACCGATGAGTAGGCGGTGCAGGGGCTGGCTCTTGCTGGCCTCCAGCCGAGCGAATAGGGCGTCCAGCGTCTTCGCGCCAATGCCTTCAAGCGCGAGGAGCTCGTCACGCTTGGCTGGGAGGTCGTACAGATCTGCCAGCGAATGGACGAGGCCGCGCGCGACCAGCGTGGCGCACATCACCTCTCCGAACCCCTCGATGTCGAGGGCGGCACGACCAGTGAAGTGCTCCAGCGAGCGTGCGAGCCGGACGGGACAGTCGGGGTTCGAGCAGTAGTAGGCCGCCTCGCCCTCGTCGTGCTCCACGGGCGCGTCGCAGACCGGACACGTGTCCGGCATGTGGAAGACCCGTAGTTCATGCTCGCGCCCGACGCGTGAAGCGAGTACCGGCCCGACTACCTGAGGGATCACGTCGCCCGCCCGCTGGACGATGACGTCGTCACCCTCGCGGACATCGAGGGCGCGGACGTGGTCGAAGTTGTGGAGCGTAGCCATCCCCACGTTGGCTCCGCCAACGAACACAGGTTCGAGGGCAGCGAAGGGCGTGAGTACGCCAGTGCGCCCCACGGAGACCTGGATCTCTCGGAGCCGTGTGACCGCCTGCTCGGCGGGGAACTTCCAGGCCACAGCCCAGCGCGGCTCGCGACCCACGACGCCGAGGGCGCGCTGCAGGGCGAAATCGTCCACCTTCACCACGACTCCATCGATCTCGTAGTCCAACGCGTCGCGCTTGGCGGCCCAACCTTCGCAGAAGGTGGCGACGTCCTCGATGGTGGTGAAGCGCTCCGCGAGCGGGTTGGTAGGGAACCCGATCGCCTTCAGCCAGGCGATTGCCTCGTAGTGCGTGGCGGCAGGACGCTCGCCCTCGACCCACCCCAGTTGGTAGGTGAAGAGGTCGAGGCGACGCGATGCAGTGATCGAGGCGTCCAGCTGGCGCAGTGAGCCGGCTGCGGTGTTGCGCGGGTTCATGTAGAGCTGCTCGCCGCTGGCGGCCCGTTGCTCGTTGAGTCGCGAGAACTCCACCTTTGACAAGTAGACCTCGCCACGAGCTTCGAACGCGGTTGGGAGGGTCCCGCCCTGTGGTGCCCTGACCTGCTTTGGCAGCGAGCGGATGGTTTCGAGGTTGGGCGTGATGTTCTCGCCGCGGGTGCCGTCACCTCGCGTTGAACCCTGGACAAAGCGTCCATCCCGGTAGACGAGCGCGATCGCGAGGCCGTCGATCTTCGGCTCGCAGACGAACGCGAAGTCGGAGCGCTCGGTGAGGCGGACGAGACGCTGGTACCAGACAAGCAGTTCCTCACGACCGAAGACGTTGCCGAGGGACAGCATCGGTTCGCGGTGTTCGACGACCGCAAATCCCTCGGCCGGCCGGCCGGAGACGCGCTGCGTCGGGGAGTCCTGAGTCGCGAGGTCCGGATGGGCGGCCTCAAGGTCGCGCAGTTCACTGACGAGGGCGTCGTACTGGTTGTCGCCGATCGTTGGCGCGGCCTGCTCGTAGTAGCGGCGGTCGTGCTCGAGGATCTCCGCACGGAGGGCCTCGACGCGCGCGCGGGCGGCCTCTGGGGCGCTCGTTGCGGACGTCTGGCGGCGCGAGCGGCGGGGTGGAGGGGTGGTCACGGGTCGAGTATATCGGCGGGTCGTGGTGGCTCCGTCTGCGCAGGCAGGCCGGTCGAGTACGCCTCGCCTGACCCAGTTCGGGAGGTCAGACGACGGGATGACCGGACGAGGCCGGGCGGTACAATACCTACTCAGCAGGCGACCGCCTGGAGCATCTCGATGGCAGACGTGGTGATCGTGGACTACGGGGCGGGGAACCTCCGCAGCGTGGAGCGCGCCGTCGTGCATGCCGGCATCGAGCCGCTGGTGACGAGCGAGGCCTCGAAGATCCCTGGCGCGCGCGCACTGATCGTCCCCGGCGTGGGGGCGGCTGAGGACACGATGGCTCACCTGCGGGGGGGCGGCCTGGACGGCCCGATCCTCGACTACATCGCCTCGGGCAAGCCCTTCCTCGGCGTGTGCATGGGGATGCAGGCACTCTTCGAAGTGTCCGAGGAGGGTGGCCAGCACGAGTGCCTCGGCGCCCTCGGTGGGCGGATCGTGCGCTTCCCGTTCGGGATGACCGTGCCACACATGGGATGGAACACCGTCCACCTCGATCGTCCGCACCCGGTCTTCGAGGGCATTGCACAGGACGACTACTTCTACTTCGTCCACTCGTACCACGGCGCGCCCACGGACCCGTCGGTGGTGATCGGCAGCACCGAGTACGGAGGCGTGACGTTCCCGGCCGTGGTGGGGCGGGACAACGTGATCGCCACGCAGTTCCACCCGGAGAAGTCCGGACGGAGCGGGCTGCGCCTGTACGCCAACTTCCTGCGCCTCGCACTCGAGCATGGCTCGATCGCGCCGGCGGCGACCGCAGCATCCTGACGAGGTCCTTATGGAAGTGATACCCGCGATCGACATCCGCGGTGGGAAGTGCGTCCGACTCGCTCAGGGCGACTACGCCCGGGAGACGGTGTTTGGTGACGACCCACTCGCGATGGCGCGTCGTTGGGTCGCGGAGGGCGCGACACGCATCCACGTGGTCGACCTCGATGGTGCGCGCGATGGCGCACAGTCAAACCTCTCCGTGACCCGCGCGATCGTGAAGGCGGTCGAGGTGCCGGTGCAGACGGGCGGCGGTGTCCGCACGATCGAGGTGCTGCGGGCAGCCCTCGACGCTGGCTTCGACCGCGTTGCGCTGGGGACGGCCGCCGTGAAGGATCCGACGCTGGTGCCTGCGGCGGTCGCGCTGGCTGGCGATCGTGTCTTCGTGTCCGTCGACGCCCGTGAGGGGCGTGTCAGCCTTGAGGGCTGGACAGAGGACAGCGGGCTGGATGCTGCGGAGTTCATTGCGCGGCTTCATGACCAGGGTGTCGTCCGCATCGTCTACACAGACATCCTTCGCGATGGCGTGACCGACGGCCCAAATTTCGAGGCCATCGAACGGCTCGTCCGGACGTCAGGGATGCGTGTGATCGCCGCCGGGGGCGTCGGGAGCACGGCCGACCTCGTGCGGTTGGCCGAGTGCGGCGTAGAGGGCGTCATCGTGGGTCGTGCGATCTATACGGGGGATGTCCGGCTGCCGGAGGCCATCGACGCGGTGGCCCGGGCTTCTAAGGCGAACGCATAGATGCTGACCAAGCGGATCATTCCCTGCTTCGATGTCGCCGATGGGCGGGTCGTAAAGGGCGTCTCCTTCGTCGAACTCCGTGACGCCGGCGACCCGGTCGAACTTGCTCGCAAGTACGACCTCGACGGTGCCGACGAACTGGTGTTCCTCGACATCACGGCGTCCTCAGACGGTCGCGCGAGCGTCTACGACATGATCCGGCGCACGGCGGACCAGGTGTTCATCCCGTTCACCGTTGGTGGCGGCGTGCGCTCGGCGCAGGACGTGCGCCTCATGCTTGAGGCCGGTGCGGAGAAGGTCTCCGTGAATACGGCGGCCATCGAGCGCCCGGCGCTCATCGAGGAGGGCGCCAAGGGCTTCGGCTCGCAATGCATCGTGGTCGCCATCGACGCGAAGCGCACCGGTGAGGGGCGCTGGGGCGTCTACACGCACGGCGGGCGACGGGAGACCGGTCGCGACGCCATCGAATGGGCGCGGGAGGCGGTCGAGCGAGGCGCCGGGGAGTTGCTGGTGACGTCCATGGACACCGATGGTCACCAGCAGGGCTACGACCTCAAACTCCTGCGCGCGATCTCGGACGCCGTCGATGTACCGGTGGTGGCCTCCGGGGGCGCGGGAGAACCCTCGCATCTCTACGACGCCCTGACCGAGGGTGGCGCGGACGCGGTGCTGGCCGCCTCGATCTTCCACTTCGGAACCCACAGCATCGCCTCGCTGAAGGCGTACCTTGCCGGGCGCGGCCTGCCGATGCGCCCGGTGACCCCCGTCGCGAACCCGTAGGTCGCGCGATGCCCGGGCGGCCTCCTCCGTTTCGCGTGAGCCACGTCTTCTTCGACGTCGATGGCACGCTGGTGGACTTCGACGCGGCGCTTCGCGCGGGGCTGAGGGCGGCGTCCGAGGTGCTGTCGTTCACCATTGGCCGTGTGGTAACACCCTCGGAACTGACGGCCGCGCGTGATCGCATTGCGCGTGACCTCCGCATGGTCCCCGGCGCCCTTGCGAAAGCGCGCGACGAGTCGTTCCGCGAGATCCTCACGCTCGCCGGTGTCTCGGACGTCGATGCGCTCAAGAGGACAACGGCGGCGTTCTTCGCGGCCCGTGATGCCGCGCTGCTCACCTACGAGGATGTCGAGGAGACCGTAGAGATGCTCCTGGAACGCGGGCTCACGCTCGTGGCTGCCACCAACGGCAACTCCGCGATGGTGCAGGCGCCGATCTTTCGAAGGATGCACCTGCTGTGGACGGCTGAGGAGGCGCGGGTGTCCAAGCCCGATCCCGCGTTCTTCCTCGGGGCACTGGAACGGATCGGTGCGCACGCCAAGACGACACTCATGGTGGGCGACCGGATGGACAACGATGTCGTACCGGCGGTGGCGCTGGGCATGTACGGAGCGCTACTGGACCGCGGTCGCCGTGCCCTCGATGTGGACGTGCCGCGGCTCGACTCGCTGGCGGACTTGCTGGACCTGATCGAGGTCGCGCCTAGCGGCGGGTGAACTCCGTGCCGAGGTCGGGCGCGGGCCGGTCGAAGGGCTGATAGTCGCTGCGCGGGTGACCGAGCACGACGAATGCCTGCGGCTCCCAGGAGGCGTCGAGGTCGAGCGCGGCACGCACCTCGTCCGGTGCGTACAGCGGTGCAGAGATCCAGTAGGCGCCGAGCCCGCGGGCGCTGGCGGCGAGCAACAGGTTCTGGAGCGCCGCGCCGAACGAGTGCTGCGCGAGACCCCACTCGGCACGCCAGCGGCGTTCGTCGTCGTACCGGTTGAGTCCGTCAGCGACGAGGCACCCCAGCAGCAGCGTTGGCGCTCCGGTGATCCGACCACGCGAGCGTGCGAGCGCCCGCTCGACGATCTTCGAGGGCTGCGCGTCACCTTCGAGGTCGCGTCGCCACGCCGCACCCATCGCGTCCGCGAGCCGCTCGCGGCGTCCGTGCCCGACCTCGACGAAGCGCCAGGGCCGAGTGTGGTGCGGCGCGGGCGCGGTCAGTGCCAGCGAGACAAGCGACTCGACCTCCCCCGGTGCCAGTGGCGGACCGTCGAGGCCGCGGACGGAGCGGCGGCGGCGGATAGCGTCTTCGACCGCGCGGGCGTCCTCAGCAGTCATGGCAACCTCGGTAGCACGATGGGTAGTTGTTCAAGGATGGCTGTGGTGGCCTCGCCCACGCGATCCCAGGCGCTGGCCAGATCCTCGATGGTGTCGACATCTCGATCGAGGGAGGGGAGGTGAAGTTCGTGCAGGCTGAGGCCAGCGGCTTGAGCGCCCTCGCGATGGCGTGCCGCGGAATCGGGGCCGAAGGCGGGCGCCATGGCGGCGGGCGGGCGGAGCCCGAGGGCGCAGGTGCCGCCATCGACCGAGGGCGCGAGGACGACCGGAGATGTGGTCAGCGCCTCGATCAGTGCAGTGATGTCCTCGCTGCGCGCCTGCGGCAGGTCGCCGGGCAGCACGAGTGCGGCCTCGTGGGCGCCGACGTGCGCGAGGCCGAGGCGGACGGCGTCGAGGTACCCCGTTCCCGGGTCGCGGAGGATCTCTGCGCCATGTCCAAGGGCGACGGCGTCATAGGCGGTGACCGGCGACACCACCACAATGCGCCCCGGGTGGACCTCGCGGACGGCGGCGAGCAGGTCATCGAGCATCGCGTGGACGAGGCTGTGGCGCTGTCCAGGATCGAGGTGGTCGGCGAGCCGGCTCTTGGCGCGCCCGGCGTCCTGCGCGCAGACGACGACGGCGAGGTCGAGGGTGGCCATCAGGCGCGCACTCCAACCGCTTGTAGCACGTTGCGAGCCACGCGCTCCCGGCCGTCTTCGCCGGTCATCATGGTGTCGGTCGCGATGGCATCGATGCCCAACGAGCACACGGCGGTCACGAGCGCCGTGTCGACGCTGTCGAGGACGAACAGGTCGATCAGCCCTTCGTAGAGCCGAGCCACCCCGAAGGCAGATACCTCGTGGCCTAGGGCGGCCATCATCGCTGCCGCTGGGCCCTTGATGGCTGCTCCGCCCACGATCGGCGAGACCGCCACCCGTCGTGCCCGCGAGCGCCGGACGGCCTCGGTGACCTCCGGCAGGGCAAGGAGGGGAGCGATCGAGACGAGCGGGTTGCTCGGCGCGAAGCAGAGGACCTCGCAGTCACGGATCGCTTCGATGACACCGGGGGCCGGCCGCGCGGTCAGCGCAGCCGGGAACTTGACCCCAGTGATCGGCACGGCTGCACGGCGGTGGACGAAGTACTCCTGAAACGCGAGGTCGCCCTCGGCTGTCTCGACGATGGTGGGATGTGGATCGTTCGTGACCGGCAGCACCCTGACGTTGACCCCGCGTGCCTGGGCGAGCGAAGCCGTGACCTCGGCGAGCGTGGAGCCCTCGCGCAGCCGCTCCGAGCGGAACAGGTGGGTGGCGAGGTCTTTGTCGCCCACGCCGAACCACGACTCGCCACCGAGCAGGTGCAGAGACTCGAGGGCGTTCCGGGTGTCGTCGCGGATGCCCCAACCCTCTGGCCCCTCGATCCCCCCGAGGGTGTAGAGCACGGAGTCGATGTCCGGGCAGACGGTGAGTCCCGACCATTCCAGGTCGTCACCCACGTTGCAGATGGCGGTGATCGATTCGGGAGGGACGACTCGCTGAAGCCCGGCAAGGAACCTCGCTGCTCCGATGCCTCCGGCGAGTACGGTTACCTGCACGGTGGTGCCCCGATGGTGTCGCTGGTCATCGCAGGGAGGATACCGGGTGCGCTCACGGCGTCCGGGCCTCTGCCTGCCGCACTCGCTCGAACGCGGCAACCGCGACCTGGATCTGCTCGTCGTCCGGCGGGCGTGTGGTCAGGTACTGGAGGGCAATGTTCCCGGCGAAGAGCCAGCGGATCACGGGCCATCGCTGGTGCGCGCCCGCGAACCGGATGGCCTCGTACGAAACGGCCGCAACCAACGGCACCAGGATGAGCCTGGACGCGAACCGCCACCACAGCGGTTCCCGTCCGGCGAAGGCGAACACCACGATCGACACCAGCGCAACGGTGAGCAGGAACGAGGTGCCACATCGCGGGTGTTCCTTGGGGTAGCGGCGGATCGCGGGGACGGTGAGTTCTCGGCCATCCTCGTACGCCGCGATCGTCATGTGCTCTGCGCCGTGGTACTGGAACACCCGCCTGACGCCTTCGGTCCGGCCGATGCCCCACACGTAGCCGAGCAGGAGTCCCATCCGGATGCTGCCCTCGAGGGCGATCACGGCCCACGTGGGCCACCGCCCGTCGAGCGGGCTCGTCACGATGACCGGGCCAACGAAGAAGACACCGATCGCGAATGCCATGGCGCCGAGGACGAACAACCACTCGATGATGCCCATGCGCTTCGGCTGGCCGTCCTCCTCGGTCTCACCGGCGGCGACAGCGGCTGACCAGGTCAGGGCGTTGGTGCCGAGCATGACGGTCTCGGCCAGGATGGTGATGCCCCGCAGCAGGGGAATGCGACGCGCGGCGTTCGTGTAGACACCGCCGAGCCGTTCGTCGCGGCTGACAATGGCACCCGTCGGGGCGCGGACAGCGACCGACATGACCTGAGCGCCACGCATCATGACGCCTTCGATCACCGCCTGGCCGCCGTAGGAGCTTGAAGGCATGCCGCCAGCCTACGGGAGTGACGGACGGAGTGCGAAGGCGGTGACGGCACCGGGATAGGCAACAAGGAGGGCGGCTTGCGCCGCCCTCGAACTGTCGTGGCCAGTGGCCGTGGCTTAGGCCCGGGTGTAGCGGCGCTTGAAGCGCTCCACGCGGCCAGCGGTGTCGACGATGCGCTGCTCGCCGGTGAAGTACGGGTGGCAGTTGGAGCAGACGTCGAGGCTGATCGAGCCCTTGGTGGAGCGAGTCGTCCAGGAGTTGCCGCACGAGCAGGTCACGGTGACCTCTTCGTACTTGGGGTGGATCGTGGCTTTCATCGGATGCCCCCTATGCCTCGACCGGACGGATCGAGACCTGCTTGCGGCGGCCCTTGGCGTACGGCGAGAACGCCACAATGCCGTTGGTGCGGGCCCACAGCGTGTGGTCACGTCCGGTGCCAACGTTCAGGCCGGCGTGCACGCGAGTACCACGCTGACGAATGATGATCGAACCCGCTGTCACGACCTCGCCGTCGGAGGCCTTCACGCCAAGGCGCTTCGACTTCGAGTCGCGGCCGTTGCGGCTGGAACCGCCAGACTTCTTGTGGGCCATGGCCTTGCTCCCTGTCCGCGCTTAGCCGGTGGTGATGCCAGTGATGACGAGGCGCGTGCGCGGCTGGCGGTGGCCCACCATGCGCTCGTTCCGCGTCTTGTTCTTGAAGTGGTAGTGCGTCACCTTCGGGCCGCGGTCCTGTACTTCCACGGTGGCAGTTACGGACGCGCCGGCGACGGTGGGGGCCCCGACCTTGGTGCCGTTGGCGTCACCAACGAGCAGCACCTGGTCCAGCGTGATCGAAGCGCCCTCGGCGGCCTCGAGCCGCTCGATGGCGATACGGTCGCCCTCGCGGACGCGATATTGCTTGCCGCCGGTGCGGATGATTGCGTACATAACGTGACTCCCGAATCAGGGGTGACCGCTCCGGTCAGAACGTTCAGTGTAGGCAGCGGAAACGGCGTGGGTCAACGCATCCGGGAATCCGGGGACGGACTTCGGGAGCAAGGTGAGGGTTCCGGTAGCCTTCGATAGACTGGCCCCTCTGGGAGGGTGCGCCGCTGAATCTCGTTGACCTTCTTCGCGCCCCGTACGACGGCTACAACTGGCTCGTCGATCTGCTCTTTCAGGCCCTGAATGGCCTGTTTGACCGCTTTGGGTCGCCCATCGTGTTCTTCGCTGCCCTCATCGAGACGACCGTCGGGCTGGGGGTGGTGTTCCCCGGGGTCGTCCTGATGTTCTTGGGTGGAGCCAACGCGGACGACTCCGTTCCCAAGTTCCTGCTGATCTACCTCATGGCCGTGGTCGGTACTGCCATCGGAGACACGGTCTCCTATGCGCTCGGTCGCTGGGGAGGGACCTGGATGTTGAGCACCCGCATGGGCCCAACCCTGCGCATGGGCGCGGAGGTGATGCGTGGGCGCGCGCGGTGGCTGATCCCCTTCTACCACCTGCACTCGATGACGCGCGCCGTCGGTCCGTTTGGCGCCGGGGCGCTGCACATGCCGCTGCGCGTCTGGCTCCCGCTCGACTACCTCGGCGCGATCATCGCGAACGGGATCTGGGTGGGTTCCGGATTCGTGCTTGGACGGGCAGTACTGACCGACGAAGGCACACTGGATGAGAGCCCAGTGGTCCGCATCGGGCTCATCGTGGTGGGTCTCGGATGGTTCCTGGTGATGCGCCATGTGTTCTCGGGCCGCGTCCGGGAGATCCAGAAGCGCGAGGCAGCAGAGGCTGCTGAGACCGCGACTCACCAGTAGCCGCGGGGTCGCTACGCGCGGGGGTAGAGCACCATCTGCGTGCAGCGGAACTGCGCGATGGCCTTGCCAGTCGCCTCGTCAGTCACCTCGGCGTCCCACACCTGCGTCGAGCGTCCCCCATGGACAAGGCGCGCCACCGCCTTGATCGCTCCTTCGCGGACTGTGCCGAGGAAGTTCGACTTCAGCTCGATGGTGGTGAAGCCGTTGGCGCCCTCGGGCACCATCATCCGGCAGCCGAAGCCGCACAAGGTGTCCGCGAGGGTGACGACAGTCCCCGCGTGCAGGAAGCCGTTCGGGGCAAGCAGATCGGCGCGCACGGCGAGCCTGGCGGTGAGCGTTCCCCAGGTCACCTCGGTGACCTCCATCCCGATGAGTCCAGGGAACGTGCCCGCCGCAGAGGCGGTCATGCGCTCGGGTGTGGGGATGCGTCGGCCGGGCGGTGGTTCGTCGGGCATTGCAGGCTCCTCGGTCGCAGTCTAGGTGGGGTCGGACAAGCAGAGGGCCGGCAACGCCGGCCCTCTGTGTGCTGCGCTGACCGTGATTACTCGCTCGGCTGTGCCGCGTTCGAATTCCCCCAGGCGATGCCCGGGCGACCCTGCGGGGTCTCTTCGGGTTCTGTCTGTCCCGCCGGCAGTCCACCGGCCGGCGGTGTGCTCCCCGTGGTGTTGTGGCCGTAGTCGAGTTCGCCCGGCAACGGGCGGCCCTCCCACGGGCCGAGGATCGCCAGCAGCTCGTCGCCCTCAACGGTTTCGACGTCCACGAGCCGAGCGGCAAGCAGATCGAGCTTGTCGCGGTGCTCGTTGAGCAGGGTGCGACAGCGGACGTGTGCCTCGTCGATCAGGCGACGGACTTCGTCGTCGATCTCCTCGGCGGTGCGCTCGGAGTAGTCGCGCTCCTCGGAGATGTCACGGCCGAGGAAGACCATGCTCTGGCGTCGGCCGAACGTGCGGGGCCCGAGGCGGGCGGACATGCCCCACTGCGTGACCATGTTGCGGGCGATCGAGGTGACCTTGCCGATGTCGTCGTGGGCGCCGGTGGTCATCTCGCCGAAGACGAGTTCCTCCGACACGTGCCCGCCGAGGGCCATCGTCATCATGGCTTCGTAGTACGAGCGGTCCTGCAGGCGGCGGTCGTCTGAAGGCAGGGAGCGGGTGAACCCGCCGGCCATGCCGCGCGCGACGATCGTGACCTTGAACGGGATGTCCGCACGCTTCGAGAAGTAGCCAGCCACCGTGTGGCCCGCCTCGTGGAAGGCGATGATCTTCTTCTCGGTTTCCGTGATGACGCGTGACTTGCGCTCCGGGCCCGCGATCACGCGGTCCACGGCCTCGTTCATCTCGTCCATGGAGATGCGCTTCTTGTTGCGGCGCGCGGCCAGGATGGCGGCCTCGTTCACAAGGTTGGCGAGATCGGCACCGGCGAAGCCCGGCGTCTGCTTGGCGATGACCTCGAGCGATACGCCCTGGTCGAACGGCTTCCCCTTGGCGTGGACGTCCAGGACCGCGCGGCGGCCCTTCACGTCCGGCAGGTCGAGGGTGATCTGGCGGTCGAAGCGGCCCGGCCGCAGCAGCGCGGGGTCCAGGACGTCTGGGCGGTTGGTCGATGCGAGCACGATGACGCTCGAGTTCGAGTCGAACCCATCCATCTCGACGAGGATCTGGTTCAGGGTCTGCTCGCGCTCGTCGTGCGAGCCGCCGAGGCCTGCGCCTCGCTGGCGCCCGACGGCGTCGATCTCATCGATGAAGATGATGGACGGGGCGTTGCGCTTCGCCTGCTCGAAGAGGTCTCGCACGCGGGACGCGCCCACGCCGACGAACATCTCCACGAACTCAGAGCCGGAGAGGTGGAAGAACGGCACGCCAGCCTCGCCGGCGACGGCCCGCGCGATCATCGTCTTGCCGGTGCCCGGAGGGCCCAGCAGCAGGACGCCGTGCGGGATGCGCGCACCGAGCGCGGCGAACTTCTCGGGGTACTTCAGGAACTCGACGACCTCGCCCAGCTCCTGGGTGGCCTCTTCCTGCCCAGCCACGTCCATGAAGGTGACGGTGGTCTTCTGCCCGGTGAACATGCGGGCTCGGCTCTTGCCGAAGGACATCGCCTGGTTATTCGCGCCGCCGGCCTGTCGCATCATGAACACGATGAGCGCGCCGAACACGATGATCGGGAGGAAGTTCAGCAGCAGCCCGAAGACACTGCCGAACTGGCTCGGTCCGCGCACGGTGATCTCGATGCCGCTCTGGGCGACCGGGACGCCGTTCTGGCGCAGGATCTCCTCGATGGAGGCGGCGGTCTCCTTGCGAGACCGGATCGGCTCGTTCTGGTCCCGGACCTTCACCTTCAGCCGGTCAGCCTCCACCTCGATCGCCTCCACCTTGCCCGCCTGGGCTTGCTGGATGACGTAAGAGAGAGGCTTCTCGCCCGAGGTCGAGGCTGGCCGGAAGACCATCACGACCACGAGGACGAGCGCAACCAGGATCAGAAGGTAGACCCCGACATTTCGAGCAGATCGAGACATGCTGACTCGCTTCCGCGCGGACGCTGCCGTGCGTCCGCCGCGTTGGTGGTTGATTCAGTGTAACACCGTGATCGGGAGCGTCCGGACTCCGGAGAATCCCGTGATCGGATGCCCGAGCGTGCTCAGCCCTACGCCTCGTCGTCGTCCTGATCCACGTACAGCTTGCCGTCCCACGCCCAGTCTTCCACGGAGGTCTCCGAGAAGATCACATGAGTGTTCTTCGGGTCGGTGTGCGCCACATTGCAGACGGCGTCAGTGATCAGCCGGACCAGTTCGCGCTTCTGTGCGAGCGTGCGGCCCGGAAACATCTCGATGCGGATAATCGGCACGATGGTCTCCTTCAGGCGTTCGAGGCCCGGCGATGATACGGGCGCCAACGCTCCGAACGCGAGAGGAACTGCTTAGTCTTCCTCTCCGTATCAGGGTGTAGTCTGTGGCAATGGTCGTCACCGTTGAGCGCCGCCCCCCGTTCGTGCCTTCGCGCCGTGGAGGCACGCGCCCTGGTTGGGCCGTGGAACGGACCCTGTGGCGGGAGGGCCTCGAACGGGTGGCTGGGGTGGACGAGGTGGGTCGGGGGCCTCTGGCTGGCCCGGTGGTGGCCGCAGCGGTCATCCTGCCTCGGACCGTGTCCGGCGCCCCCTGCCGCGCCTCGTGGATTCGGGCGCTGGGGGATTCGAAGGTGCTGACGGCCCGGCAGCGGGAGCGGTTGTCAGCGGTGATACGCGAGGAGTGCCTCTGGAATCTGGCGGTGGTCTCCCCACAGGTCATCGACCAGATCAATATTCTCCAGGCGTCCCGCCTGGCGATGCGCCGGGCGGCAGCGGGGTTGCTTGCGCGGCCTGACGCGTTGATCATTGATGGGAACGATGTCGCTGGCAGCGGATTGCCGGAGCGATCGGTAGTGGATGCCGACGCCCTGTGCGTATCAGTCGCGGCTGCGAGCATCGTCGCCAAAGTGGCGCGTGACGCCATGATGGAGGAGTTGGACGGAGTGTTCCCCGGCTACGGGCTCGCTGAACATAAGGGGTACGCCACCAACGTACACCGCGAGGCGATCACCCGACTGGGGCCGACCACAGTCCACAGACTCTCGTTTGCACCCGTCCGGGAGGCCTACTTCCGGGCCTCCGGGCGCGCTGGAAGGACGACAGAGTGACCGAACGGTCGCAGTTGCTGGGCGCAGCCGGCGAGCGGATCGCTTCCCGCTACCTGGAGCAGCATGGCTACGAGGTGGTCGACAAGAACATCCGCCGCTCCGAGGGCGAGATTGACCTGGTCGCGCTGAAGGGCGACACGCTCGTCTTCGTCGAGGTCAAACTCCGCACATCCCGCAAGATGGGCGCCGCCGTGCAGCAAATCTCCCCGATCAAGGGTGCGAAGTTGCGCACGCTCGCCGAGGCGTATGCAGCGGATCACCCGGAGTACCCGGCGAACTGCCGCATCGACCTAGTCGCCATCGAACTGACGGTCGGCGGCGATGTCGGCCAGTTGAACCACATCGAGAACGCCATCGAGGGCTAGCCGGCACGTCCGAGGGCTCCCCATGCCGATCTATCAGTACGACTGCGGTGACTGCGAACGGGCGGTGGAGATCTTCTTCCGCTCGGCCGCCAAGGCGGCGAACCCTCGCTGCCCCGAATGCGGTAGCGCCCGCCTCCAGCGCCGGATCTCGAAGGTCGCGAGGGTGCGTAGCAGCGCCCAGCGGCTCTCTGACATCCGCGTGGAGGAAGAGATCGGCCACCTCGAGTCCAAGGACGAGCGCGGGTTCTCCAAGTGGGCGAAGCAGATGAGTGAGAAGTTCGACGGCGAACTCGGTTCGAACTTCCGTGAACTGGCTCAGAAGGCCGACTCCGGCCTGAACCCGGTGGAGCGCTCCGACGTGAAGTTCACGCTGGAGAACAGCATCCGCCGCGCCAAAGAGGCACAGGGCCTCGATTCCGACGACTAACCGGGGCGCCTGATGCCGATCTACGAGTACCGCTGCGAGGACTGCGCCAAGCTGAGCAGCATCCTCGTGCGCTCACCGAAGACCGCACCCGCGCCGAAGTGCCAGCACTGCGGCGGCAGCCACCTCAAGAAGGTGATGTCGAGGGTCAGCCGCCTCAAGACGCAGAGCGATGTCGTGCAGGAGTACGGCACGCCTCGGCCGGGCGAGGCGTACTCGGACCCTCGCCAGATCGGATCGTGGGTGGAGAAGCGCTTCGAGTCCTACGGGATGCCTGTCCCCGAAGAGACTCGCAAGATGATTGACGCCGCCCGCGAGGGCGAACTTCCAGGCCCGACGGGCGACCTCTAAGGCCGCTAGCCAAAGATCCGGATCACGAACGAGCCGTATCGCCACTCCAGGCGACTGTCCTGGGGTGCCAGCGTGATCGTGTTGCCGCTGATGCGGGGTACCCCTCGCAACGGGGTCGACCCGACGCCCCCTAATGGGCAATCCGAACCCCGCCAGATCGCCCATCTGAGGGCTAGCCCTCATGAATCTGGGAGCGATGCCGAAGATGCCCATGTAGGAGCGCGCCACGGAAGGCGCGAATGTGGTCATGCAGGACGCGATCGACCCTCGTGCGCCCTATATCCCCGGGGCCACTGCGCCCGCTCTATACCCGGGCCGGGAGGTCCGTGTGCGGCCCGGCCGGCGCATCGACATGATCGCGTGCCTCGCCGATGGCTTCGACCTGGCCGAGCAGCAGGCGCCTGGTCACTCTGCACGGGTCGCCTCGCTCGCGAATGACATCGCTGAGACCCTCGGACTGGACCCCGAGGTGCGCCGGGTCGTCCTTCACGCCGGGCTGCTTCATGACTCAGGTGTGAGTGTGCGGGTCGCCGGCGGGCACACTGCTGGCGGTGGCTGGGTCGCCGCGCGCTTCGGTCTCGACATCGAGGTGCAGGAAGCCATCCGTGCTTCGCACGAACGGTGGGATGGTTCAGGGCGACCGCTGGGGATCGACGGCACGGACATCCCGTGGGCCTCGCTTTGCGTGCAGGCGGCGCACTGGGTGTGTGAAACGGCTGAGCAGGCGGGGAACCCGTTGCGCGCCCGGGCAGAGATTGCTCGCACCGCCGTGGAGTCACTGGTGCCTGCGCTGGGGCCTGAGGTGGCCGCGGCCGCGCGGGAGGTGGTCCGCAACGACGAGACGTGGCTGGCACTCTGGGACGACTCGCTGGCAGGTCGCCTCGCGATCGCGGCGGGGCACGAGGGGAAGCCTTCGCGTCGGAAAGTGATCGCCGCTGCGGAGGCGATGGGGATCGTGGTCGATTCTGCCGTCCGCGAAGAGGGACGGGCGGCTCGCGTTTCGAGTCTCGCGCGCTCACTGGGTGCGCAGATGGGCCTGCCGGCGGGACACGTCGACGCTCTTGGGTTGGCTGGTCTCCTGCTCGACGTGGGGCAACTCGGGGTACCGCGGCACATCGCGGACAAGCCCTCGATACTCACGGTGGACGAAATGGAACAGATGCGACGGCACCCTGGGCTGGGCGCCAGGATCTTGGAGCGGATCCCCGGGATGTCGGAGGTCGCCTCGTGGGTGGAGTCGCACCACGAGCGTCCCGACGGCCGGGGTTACCCCGAGATGCTCACGGGCGAGAGCCTGCCGCTGCCGCCGCGCATCCTCGCGGTCGCGGACGCGTACTGCGCACTTCGCGCGGAGCGTCCCTACCGTCCGGCGTTTGCAGCCGATGAGGCGATGCGGCTGATGGAGGCGGGGCGTGGCGCACAGTTCGATGGCTCGGTCGTAGACGCCCTGTCGGGAGCCCTCGTTGCGGCCGCCGAAGTGGATGCCGAGGCGTGGGCCGCGAGCGAGGCCTAGCGCACTAGAACCGCTCGAAGCGGTCCACCGGCAGCACGAAGACGATCGCACCACCGACGCGCACCTCGACGGGTTCGGCGGTGAACGCACCGTCGCCGATAAACGGCAACGTGTTTACGGGCACGAACTCCCGGCGCGCGTGACAGACCTCGTTCACGATCGCGACCACGTCATCGACCTCGGCCTGAGCCACGCCGGAGAAGATGGTGACACTGCCGCGCCGGAGG
>SCVR01000365.1 GCA_004296805.1 Dehalococcoidia bacterium | reverse complement strand
GCTCTTCCGATCTGGTGGCCGTGAGGATGGCGAGCAGTACCGCCGCCGGCCAGTCGAGTCCGGCCTCGGTCGCGAGGAGCGCCCCCGTCGCCGCGAACGCCCCGGTGCCGATGGCGTCCGCGACATCGAGGATGGCGACAGGCAACCGGCGTCCCGCCGCCCCGAACGCGATCGCTGCTGCGACTGCACCGGCGGCGTACAGCAAGTAGTCCGTGCGGACGAACACTCTCGGTACATCGCCGATCAGCACGTCTCGGACGATGCCGCCGCCGATCGCTGCCACAAGGCCCAGCGTGGCGAGGCCGAAGAGGTCCATCCCCGCGCGCCGCCCGACCGCCACGCCGCTGATTGCGAACGCGACGATCCCAATCCGGTCGGCGAGAGTGACGAGGGCGAGCGCATCCATGCGCGAACAATAGGGGCACCCATCCGGAGAACGTTCGCCCCGGCGGCCCGTCGAGGTCGCCGTCGTCCCTCGGCGGGCGTACCGTCCGAGAATGGACTCTGGTGTTGCCGACTACCTGCGCGCGGTCGTGCTCGGCGCGATCCAGGCGCTGACCGAGTTCCTCCCGATTTCGTCCTCCGGCCACCTCTTGCTCGCCGGTCGTGTCATGGGCGACGACATCTCGTCGTTGACCTTCGATGTCGGGCTGCACCTCGGGACCCTCGCGGCCGTGCTGCTCTACTTCTGGCGCGACTGGACCGGTATGGCACTCTCGTCCGTTACTGACGCGGTGGAGCATCAGTGGCACCTCAGTCGGTGGACCACGCAGGGGCGCCTCGCCTGCCTCGTCGTCCTCGGCACGCTGCCCGCCGTGATCGCGGGGGGCCTCCTCGACACCTACATCGAGGAACACGTCCGTGGTGCGGGCGTCGTCGGCGTAACGCTCATCCTCGGCGCGGGGCTGCTGTGGGTGGCCGATCGCTTCGTCGCCCAGCAGGGTTTGGAGCGCCTGCGCGCCAGGAACGCACTCACGATCGGCCTCGCGCAGACGGTCGCCCTGATTCCCGGCATGTCGCGGAGCGGGATGACCATCTCTGCGGCTCGGATGATGGGGTTCGACCGGGTGTCCGCTGCGCGGTTCTCCTTCTTCCTGTCTGCGCCGGTGGTGGCGGGAGCGGCGGTCCTCAAACTCGGCAAGGCCCTGACCGGCGACGAGGCGGTGGCGTGGGGGCCGCTGGCACTGGGTGCGATCACCTCAGGCGTGTGTGGCCTCCTCGTGATCCGCTGGTTGCTGGGCTATATGCAGCGTGGCACGTTGGGCGTATTCGTCTGGTATAGAATCGCGCTCGGCCTGGCGGTCCTCGCAGCGGTTGCGGGCGGCCTCCTCTAGGCGCACAGCCCTCCGAGGGCGCATGACGGGCGGGGACGTGCTCGAACGCGTCGATCTCGATGGCAAGGCCATCGTGGTCACCGGCGGTGGCCGGGGCCTCGGCCGCGGCATGGCGCACGCCCTCTCCGAGGCTGGCGCGCGGCTCATGCTTGCGGCGCGCACCCAGTCCCAACTCGATGCCACCGCCGAGGAGATCCGCTCGCGCGGCGGCACCGTCGCCACCTTCGCCGCGGACGTCACCGACTCCACGCAGGTCAATGCTCTCGTGGCTGCATGCGTCCGCGAATACGGCCGCATCGATGTGATGTTCGCGAACGCAGGCGGTGGCGGCGGCTCCAACGCCGAGTTCTGGGACTACCCGGACGACGCCTTCGAGCAGGTCATCGCGACGAACCTGAAGTCCACTTTCTACTCCTGCCGCGCCGCCTCGAAGGCGATGGTGGAGCAGGGCACCGGCGGCGTCCTCGTCACCACCGCCTCCGGCACCGCCCTGCGCGGCAACCGAGGCTTCGCCTACCCGACGGCAAAGGGCGGCGTGATCTCCCTCACCAAGTCGATGGCCACGATGCTTGCCGGGCACAACATCCGCGCGAACTGCATCGTCCCCGGCTACGTCTCGCAGAACGACCCGAAGGACGAGCAGGAGCGGGCGCAGCGCGCCCAGCGCGGTACGTTCATGCCGGTGCAACGACTCGGTGAGTGGTGGGAACTCGGTCCGCTTGCCGTGTTCCTTGCCTCCGAGGCGTCCTCGTACATCACGGGCGAGACCTACATCATCGACGGCGGCGGACTCGCCGGTGGGCTGGGGCCGATCAAGTTCCGCCCCCAGCACGAGTGGTAACGCCGATGACCAAGCCCAAGTCTTCCTTCTTCGACCTCGCCGGCAAGCGCGCCCTCGTCATTGGCGCGGAGCACCCACACGGCGCTGCCATCGCGCGCGCCTACGCGGAGGCTGGCGCGGATGTCGCCCTCGCTGCACTGACCGCAGATGAAGCCGTGGTGCGGACTCGTGCGGTCCAGCGCGAGGTCGAGGCGATGGGTCGCAAGTCCTCGACCTACGTGATGGATGTGATGCTCGGCAAGAACGTCGAGGTCACCATGCGCCAGATCGTGAAGGAGATCGGCGGGCTGGACATCGTCGCGGCATGCCCGGACCTCTTCCTCGCGAAGCCGATCGAGCGCACCTCGGACACCGAGGTCGCGCGCGTGATGCAGGCGAACTTCAACTCGCAGTACTTCATCGTCCGGCACGCCGCCGAAGAGTTCCGTCGCCTGAAGCAGCCGGGCCGCATCGTCCTCACGACCAGCGTCATCGGCGAGCGCGGACTTCCAAACACGACTGCCTACGCCGCCGCCGCCGGCGCGGTCATCAACCTTGTCCGCTCCGCCGCGGTCGAGGTGGCGCCGGACGGCATCCAGGTGAACGGGATCGCCCTCGGTTGGATGGACTGGATGACGGACCGCCTCCGTCCGGACGATGAGGAGGCCCAACGCGCGGTGCGCTTCACGGCTCTCCGTCGCCAGGGCCGCGCGGACGAGGTGGGACCGCTGGCGGTCTACCTCTCCAGCGAGCGCGCGACGCGCTACATCACGGGCCAGATCTTCCCCGTCGACGGAGGGCTGCTCCAGCACCTGTAGGACGAGATCGAGTTCAGGCGCGCGCTGACGATGGCCGTGCCGCATCAGTGGAGGAGGGACGCCATGGGCATCCTCGACCAGTTCAACCTCACCGGCCAGTGCGCCATCATCACCGGCGCCGGGACCGGCCTCGGACGGGAGATGGCACTGTCGCTGGCCGATGCCGGCTGCGACATCGTCGGCGTCGGCCGCCGGTCGGGCCCGATCGAAGAGGTCGGCGAACTGATCAGGGCCAAGGGTCGCCGCTACCTGGGAATCACCGGCTGCGACGTCACGGTCTCGAAGAACGTGAACGAGATGGTGGCGCAGGCCGCTGCGGGCATGGGCCGGATCTCCGTCCTTATCAACAACGCTGGCCTCGGCGGCACCGGCCGCGGCAAGACCCTGCCCGAACTCACGGACGAGGACTGGCTCTCCGGCATCGACTCCAACCTGAACTCCGCGTTCTACTGCACGCGCGCCATCGTGCCGCACATGTTGGAGAACGGCGGCGGCCGGATCATCAATGTCACCTCGGGCTGGGGCTTCCGCGCTGGCCGCAACAACTGGATGTACCCCATCGCGAAGGGCGGCGTGATCCAGCTCACGAAGGCGATCGCCATGACCTACGCGCGCGACAACATTCGCGCCTCCTGCATCGCCCCGGGCCTGTTCCCCAAGACCGAGGACACCTCGATCCTTGAGAACATCGGGCCGAAGCAGCCCGCGGGCCGTATCGGCTTCCTCAGGGAGATGGGCCCGCTCGCGGTGTTCCTCGCCAGCCCGGCCGCCGACTACCTCAGCGGCACCACCGTGCTGATGGACGGTGGTGCGATCGCCGCCGGCCTGCTGCCCGCTGGCGTCGTCCCGAACGCTGCTGGCTAGCCCACCTTCGAGGTTTCACCGGCTCACCGAGCCGTCAGGAGTCATCGCATGAGCGTCTTCGATCTCACTGGCAAGCACGCCCTCGTCACGGGCGCCACGGGCGCCCTCGGCCGCGCCCTCGCGGTCGGCCTCGCCGAGGCCGGCGCCACCGTCTCCGTCACGACCGCCTCCAACGACCGCGCCGAGGAGGTCGAGGCGAACTCGATCCTCAACGAGTGCTGGGCGGCGGGCGGCAAGAACGGTCAGCAGAAGACTGTGGATCTGACCGACCCCGCGGCAGTCGAGGCAGCCGTGGCGGCGCTGGAGAAGGACGTCGCTCCGATCGACATCCTGGTCAACGCCTCGCACGGCGCGAACATCAAGCCGGTGCTGGAGTCGTCGCTGGCGGAGTGGATGCGCGAACTCAACCGCAACGCGACCGCCGTCTTCGTCGCGTCGCAGGCAGTCGGCAAGCGCATGCTGGGGCGCGGCAAGGGCCGCATCATCAACATCGTCTCCGACATCCACGACCGAGGCGTCCCCAACTGCGCGTTGTTCGGCGCCTCGCAGGGCGCGGTACTCGGGTTCACGAAGTCCCTCGCGATCGAGTGGGGCCGCGGCGCCCCGCTGGTCACGGAGCGCGTCACCGTGAACGCGATCGGCATCGGCTTCCTGGAGGGCGTCCCGGGCCCGCAGGCCGACCCGGCGGTCGCCGAGGTGCTCCACCACTACCTTCCCCTGCGGCGCCTTGGGACTCCGAAGGACCTGCAGGGCGCGGCCGTGTTCCTCGCCGCGGAGGGCTCCAACTACGTCAACGGCGAACTCGTCCTGATCGACGGCGCCATCGCGACGCACGCGTAGCCGAGCACGGAGCGCTGATGTCCTTCGACCCACCGTCCGGCGCAGGCCCCGGCCCGCGCTGGACGGGTGACGGCTCGCTCACGCCTCGGGTCGCCGTCCCCGAAGACGATCCGGCCAGCCCCGCCCATCGGACGGTGCGTGACGCCGTATCGGTCGCGCGCCCGACGCGCTCCCGCGTCATCGCCACAGGCGACCTCACGGCGGTGCTGGCGAGGCCCGGCCGGCGTGCCGTGGCGATGCTGATCGATGTCGCGCTAAAGGTGCTGCTGTTCTCGTTCATCATGACGTTGTCCGGGATTGAGTCCTCCAAGCTCACAGCAGAGATGTTCGCAGCGGGGCAGATCCTCTCGCGTGGCTGGGACGTGATCTTCTTCACGCAGGGTTGGACGCCGGGAGCGCGCATGCTCGGAGTGCGCATCGTCCGGCTGGATGGGTCTGTCCCGGGCCTGCGCTACGGGCTGGTGCGGGCCGCCGGCGCTGCTCTCAGCGAGACGGCGCTCTGGATCGGACACGCATGGGCGTTCCGCGACCCTCGATACCAGACGTGGCAGGACCGCCTCGCGGGGACCGTGGTGGTCGAGGTGCCCCGGTCGCGCTAGCGCGGGGCCTCGATCTTGAGGCCTGCGGGTTCGATCTCGGTGACCTTCAGGTCCAGCACGAATGCCTCCGTCTGCGACTTAGTGTCTGCGCTGAGGAGCACCCGGACGATGACGTTGCGCTGCTGGTCGACCCATAGGTCGATGCGCACCACAGGAAGTGTCTTCAGCACCGGGAACGGGTTCAACTGGTCGCTGCCGATGAGGCGGGTGACCTGGTCAGCGCGCAGCGTGTAGCGGCGGGCCGGGCCGGTGACGGCCGTCTCCTCCCGGTATGCCATCGACCCCAACTCCTGTCGCAGCCGCAGCACCTCGGGCGACTCTTCAGGCTCCAGGAACGCACGCGGAGAGTTCGACACTTCCGCCGAAGTACGCGCGCGCGGCGGGAAACGCCTCCCCGCCGACACGCCACGGTGATCCGCTGATGCGGTTGTATCGCTGCTTGCCGATGACGATCGTTTCCCGTGGTTCGATAGCGACCGGCTCGACGGTGGTCATGACGCGCTCGCGGTCCGGGGTGATCCGGTCGCCAACCGCGTGTGCCTTGATCGTCAGCGGGGCACCTCGCAGCGCCTCCGGCGCCTGACTCTGATCGAACAGCGAGGACTCTGCGCGCAGGTCGGTCGTCCAACGGTAGGACGTCAGCGTCTTCGGACTGCGGGACTCTGTTTGCGGCTTCGTTGACTTGAATCCACTGCACGCCATCAACACGGCGCCGAGGGAGACCGCGAAGATCAGGCCACCGACCAGCATGGCCCTTCGCGTGCTCATCGGGCCTGTTCCCACGGCAGGGTGCGCGGCTGGAGCACCTGCCGTACCTCTCCGTCCGCCACCAACACGATGAGGTCGAGGATCCCGTACGCCACCGGGTTCATCCCTCGGAGCGATGCCGTCACGAGTTCGTCGCTCATATGCGCGAGCGCGTCGATCAGGACGAGGACGCTGAGGTCTGCCCGGCCGGCCTCGCGCTGTGCCGCGGCTCGCGCCACATGCGCCCGTAGCCCGCGTCGCACCGCGATCCCGTCGATCGGGTCGAACGCTTCGGGCGCTGCGACCACCGTGACACCCGCGGGTGCGCCCTCGGGCAGCCGTGACAACGTCCACGTGTCGTCGATCTCGACATCTGTGATCTCGAGAGGTTCAAGGACTGCGGCTCGGTCGCGGACACGGGTGAGGATGAGGTCGAGTTCCGGTCGCTCCGAGGGCGTGCGATGGATCGCCCGCGCGTCCAGGTGGAACGCGCCCCGGACGCCCTCAGAGAGGGCAAGCCACTCGCTGGCCAGCCCCCCGGTGACGGAGACGTACGCGCCGTCCGCCTCGATCTTGGCCAACTTCACGGTCGCGGGAAGCCGCACCTCGCGACGCTCCCCGGGCGCGAGGCCGCCGAGGCCGTTCGCCAGCAGCACACGCAGGCGGGAGCGATGGGGCTCAGCCTCGGGAAGTGCTACGCGAGGCGGCACCCAGACCGCGTAGCCGCCGGCCTCGACGTGGGGGTCGCCCTCGATGTCGGAGGTCAGCATCTCTGCGAAGTCGTCTGCTCCCGGGACCGGGCCGTCCGGCCAGAGCCGCCCCACGGTGACGCCGATGCGGCGCTCGCGCTGCTGCAACGTCGCGTCGTACG